>JBDRMQ010000157.1:0-4009 GCA_043811955.1 bacterium
GAATGGCAAACATTATTGCCGTCACCAATATAAGCTAACTTTAAACCCTTAAGAGAACCTTTCTTTTCTTTGATAGTAAAAAGATCTGCCATGGCCTGGCAAGGATGGAGCAGGTCAGAGAGAGCATTAATTACCGGAACGGTAGCCTCTTTAGCCAACTCAATTACTTTGGCGTGGGCAAAGGTGCGGATTAAGATCACATCAGCAAATCGAGACAGGGTTTTAGCCACATCACCGACTGATTCACGAATCCCGAGCCCAATTGCTTCTTGGTCAAGACTGATCGCCAGCCCCCCCAGCTGCCACATCCCTATTTCAAAGGAGACTCGAGTGCGGGTGGACGGCTTTTCAAAAATCATGACCATGGCCTTAGCCCAAAGATACTCGTGTTTTTCGCTGTTTTGCTGCTTTTTTTTGAGGTCAAAGGCGAGGGAAAATATTTCTTCAATTTCTGAAGAAGTTAAGTCGTGGATTGAGATGAAATCTTTATGAGATAACTTTCCCATGGAGAAAATACTATAACATAAATGATGGGGGCAAACAACGCTTATGTTCACTCGCTCCCCTCTTGCGCTTAACTAGCTCAACCTTAGCTGGATCAAGGCCGGTAAGCTTATTTGATTCTAAACCAATGATAATTTTATCAAGCATTTCATAGGTAATCCCCATCTCAGCCTCATCGGTCTGGCCGGCCCAAAGCCCTGCTGAAGGAGGTTTATCAATGATTTCCTGGGGCACACCCAACTCTTTGGCCATTTCCCGCACCTGAGTCTTCAAAAACGAGGCTAAAGGCAAAAGGTCTACCCCGGCATCACCGTATTTTGTGCAATAACCCATCACAGTTTCTGACCTATTACCTGTGCCAATCACCAGATAGTTATTCTGGTTGGCATAATAATATAAGGTGAGCATCCTCAAGCGGGGTTTCAGGTTAGCGATAGCCAGGTCCATTTTGGTACCATCATAGGCCGTGCCTTCTAACTGATGGAAAAGATCATCAAACGCCTTGCACAAATCAATTGTCTTTGTGGGAATAGAAAACTTATCAGCAGTCTTTTGGGCATCTATTGCATCCTGGGGATTACTATGACAAGGCATTAACAAGCCTAAAACATTTTTGGGAAAAGCCATCTTGCAAAGTGCGGCCACAACTGCGGAGTCAACACCGCCGGAGAGGCCAAAGACGCAGCCTTTGGCCCCGGCTTCACTTACTCTTTGTTTTATCCAACTGCTTATTTTTTTCTTCATGCTTTCTCTCTTTAATTATAGCATCAAAAACCGGCTGAAAGTCGCCAAAAGCTTTATAAAGGACGACAAAATTAGGAGTAAGCTCCTGGGCCGCCTGAAAAACATCGTCATGATCAAGAGAAGACAAAGCTTTTTCAAAAGTATCAAGGGCTTGCTGCTCTTGAAGGATCCTTTGATTGATCAAGCTAACTTTTTCCGGCTTAAAGCCAAAGAGCTCTGGTCCTATTTCAAAGCTGGCCGCCACAGTTAAATAGCGCTGAGCTTCTTCCCGTAAAACATTAAGTTTCTTTAAGTCCTTGTCCCCTAAACGATCCTTGCCCTGCAACTCTAATTTAAGCTTGTCAAGTGTTTGGTCAAATTGGTTCAAAGGATCAAGAAAATAACTTAAGCCATTCCTGCTTCTAATGCCTAAAAGGACCAGGCGGATTTTCTCCAGCGAAACATAAATTTGATCAAGGTCGTTTAGTTCCGCGGCTTGTTCCGCCGAAACAATTAGGCCGCTAATCTCGTCAAAATCCTCCTGCCAAAACTTATCCACAATATTGACCCCATATTTTATCTTGAGGTTATAATTTTTTAAGTGGAAATTATTCCACTCACGCCGCAAACGGGATAGAGCCAGCTTTGTCTCTTTTTGTTTATGGAGCTTAGCAAACATTAGGGCTGGAATATAGACCTGGTCAAGCTGGGCCATTGATCGCAGAATATTATTTTTGGCTGGTTTAGCGCTGCAGCCAAAGAGCAAGATAAAACACAAAAAAAACAGAAAATACTTTGTCACTTTCATAATTATAGCGCGCGAATCAAATCAACGAAAGATCGTTAAGCGAAATTTTTCTAAGATACGGTTCTCATCCTTATCAATAATTACCCCGGTATAAATACCATTAGGCAAATTTTGCCCACTGCTGCTCTTGCCATCCCAAGAGACAGTGTTAACCCCTTTATTGGCCCCTTCATCTCCAATTGAGAAACGCTTTTTCATGACAGCAGAGCCGTCAGTGGCAAAAAGCACGATCTCAATATTAGTTTGCATGGTTAATTTATATTGGACCTTTATTTCATCAGCCTGCATCGGGTTAAAGGGATTGGGGAAAACCATGGGTTGACCAACAATTTGGGCCGGAAGTGAAACCACTCGCACAAAACATTCGCGAGTAATCAATTGCTCATAGGCATTTTGGGTCTCAAAAATAATTTTATGCTCACCAAAAGGAATTTTGCGGCTAGTCTCAAAATTTATAAGGTACATTCCATAATTAACGTCAAAGCTGGTCACGCTTTTGCGCGGTTTGACCACCACCAGGCCAAACCCATCTTCCGCTGCCTTATATTCATCTTTATCAAGGAGCAGTCGGCTTTTTTGCCAAATCAGACCGGCAGTTGTCTTTAATTCAACGCGCACGCTTGGCGTATCAGAGATCAAAAAAGGATCTTTTTTGGTGTGAATAACAGGCCGGTAAGCTTGGTCATCAAAATATATCTCTATTTCCGGCTGATAAATATTATCTTTCCCCACAGATGAAATTAAATCGTCCCGGTTAAAAATCGTGAACCTGCGCAAGTTATAATCACCACTTAAATCTATTGCCTCGATCTTCTTAAAAATAACCCCTAAATAATTGTAAAGGTCCTCATAAAGGTCTCGACGAACATTTTTAGGGCCTGGTTTAGAATATCTCCCCCCCAGCATGATGCGAACCGTGTTTTTTGACTTATTAATCTCATCCCGCCCTTCACCTGGCACATAAACCAGCGACCAATTCGCCCCGCTGACATCTTGGACCTTTATCGCAAGCTCATACATTGATAAATTCTCAATCTCAAAATCGATAAAATTAGTGGCTGGGAACAACGCTCGGCCAATCAGGTATTTCTCCACTTTTTTCATATCTTTCCAGGCTTTTGGCACAGCTTCAATTGAGGGGGTCGCGACAACATTAATAGCAACACTGGCTGAGGTACTAGCCCCTGTTGGGTCTTTGACTGATAAAGTAAAAAGATGCGGACCAACCTGCTTTTCATTTGGGGTCCAATAAAAAAGTTTATTCTCCTCATTAAAGCTGGGGGGATTTTCTGCTGGGAACCCATCAAAAAAATAGCGAAAGCCTCGTTCAACCTCCGCGGAAATTGTGCCAAGAGAAACGACAAAAGAGAGCGAGCTTATCCCCTCCCCTGCCACCTCAAGGCTGGCAGGCATAGATAAGGTAGGTAAAACAGCAAAGCAAGGGGTTGCAAGCAAAAGAAAGAATAAAGCAAAATATCTGCGCATGCTGAGAATTATTTTACACTTATATCGACGGTTTATCAACAAAAAAAATTGCGCCACGAAGGAATTGAACCTTCAACCTTGACATTAAGAGTGTCCTGCTCTGCCAATTGAGCTAGTGGCGCACATTAACTAACAACAAACAACTCAGCGCCTGTGGCGCCTACAACTCACAACCTATAGAATTTTACTATAATAACAATTTTTCAGCAGTTGTAAGTTGTTAGTTGTAGCCCCCGACAAAGTCGGGGGCGTGTCGTTAGTAAAAGAGCGGGAGAAGGGACTCGAACCCTCGACATCCACCTTGGAAGGGTGGAGCTCTACCAACTGAGCTACTCCCGCATGTTAACTAACAACTCGGTTCGCCTATGGCGAACCTACAACCTACAACAAACAACCGAATGAACTATATTATATAATAATTCATCAATAGTTGTAAGTTGTTAGTTGTAGCCCCGCCTTTGGCGGGGCGTGTTGTTAGTTATTTGGGCG
>JBDRMQ010000158.1:0-2392 GCA_043811955.1 bacterium
GCCCTTTTTGCCTGGCAGCTTGATAATGAACCTGTTTATCCACCCCTTGATGGCACAACCTCTAATGATTTTTGCCACTGCGAACATAGCCGCCAAGCCTTTATTGCTTGGGCCAAGAAGAAATATGGCACAATTAAAAATTTGAACAAAGTTTGGGGGGCCAAGTTTTGGACCACTACCTTTGCCCGCTTTAGTGATATTTATACACCAAAGGCTGGTATTTGGGACGCTGTCTCTCCCCACATCTTCCTGGACTGGTATCGTTTTAAAACAGACCGCTTGGCAGAATGGGTCACCCTCCTGGCTCAAGTGGTCAAACAATTCGATAAAAAACACCTGTGCGGAACCAATGGTTTTATCGGCATCTGCAGCCGAGTCCCTGATCACAGCTTAATGGGGAAAAATCTTGATTTCTTTGGCCTAGATATCTACCCCAAGGGGGGCAATATGAATGCTGACGGCCTTTCCTTTATGTACGATCTTTGGCAAAGTTTTTGCCGCTCAGCTGGTTGCGAATTTCACATTACTGAACTCCAAGGCGGCCAAAATGTCCGCTGGGGCTCACCTAAATATGTTGCAGGCCCAGAAATTTTGGGTTGGACCAAGATGGCAATAGAAAAAGGGGCCCAAGCCCTGCTTTATCACAACTGGCTCCCCCCCCTCTTTGGCGCGGAAACTGCTGGTTTTGGAATTTTAAAATCAGATGGGAGCTCAACCAAAAGATTAGCGGCAATTAAAAAATTAGCTGGCGAGATAAAATCAGGAAAACTTAAAAAGAAAGCTATTAAAAGCAAAGTGGCAATTGCCTATCTTCGCTCCAGCGAAGTTCAAAGCTATCAGGAACAAGGCCCAGTCCGCGGCATCTCTGGCCAGTGGGAAGCAGTTCGCTCTGATATCGGGATCATGCACACCCTAAGCTCCCTTGCGGCCGCCCATTTAGCAGTGGCTAAAAAAAATCAAGTTGTTGATTTTATTTTTGAGCAAGAGCTTGACCAAGGGGCCTTCCCTTATAAAACAATTATTATCCCCAACCCTTATTTGCTCTCAAAAAAGCAATATAATAATCTTAAAAAATGGGTCAAAGCCGGCGGGCAATTAATCACCGAAGCCCGTTTTGGTTTAAAAGATGAGCATGGACATCTTTACCCCAACCCATTAATGGAGGAGTTACTGGGGATTGTCTACGAATACACAGAACCCACCCCGCGGGGATTGATTGATAAGATCAAAGGCTTAACTAAAAAGCCGCAAATAGTTACGAAAAAAGTTGGCAAGGGCATTGTTAAATACGCCAACTTTAGTCTATTTCTTGAAATCCATAACAAGAATAAGAAATGGTTAAATTTTGTAAGGAGGCAGGTAAAATGAAATGCGGTCATTTTGATAAAGATAAAAAGGAGTATGTGATCACCAAGCCCGACACCCCCCTTCCCTGGATCAATTATTTAGGCTCGGAGCAATATTGCGCTATCATAAGCAACACGGCTGGAGGCTATAGCTTTTATCGTGATCCAAAAGAGAGAAGAATTTTAAGATATCGCTACAACAATGTCCCCATGGACCGGGGTGGCCGCTATCTTTATTTAAGGGACAACAAAACTAAAGATTATTGGTCGGCCTCTTGGCAGCCAGTTTTAAAAGATGAAAAAGATTATAAATACGAGTGCCGCCACGGGCTAGGCTACACCGCCATCTCTTCTGAATATTCTGGGATCTCCACCAAATGCACCTATTTTGTCCCACTTGGGGAAAACCTTGAGGTCTGGATGCTGGAGGTTAAATTTGATCCGAAAAAAGGGGCCATGGGGATTAAATCCCGAGACCTTTCTCTTTTTTCTTTTGTTGAGTTCTGTCTCTGGGACGCTTTAAACGATATGACTGATTATCAATACAACCTTAACATTGGGGAGACAAAGGTTGAAGACAATACCATCTATCATCTCTCTCGCTACCGAGTGGAACAAAACTTGTTGGCCTACTTCACTTGCGCCAATGCCGCCCCAAAAGGCTTTGACACCCAGCGCTCTGATTTTATGGGCAACTACGGCGACTTTTCTAACCCCCGGGCAGTTGTTGAAGGGAAAATGAATAATTCGCTGGCGCTTGGCTGGTCTCCCGTTGGTTCGCAAATGTTTAACTTCAAGCTCAAAGCTGGGGAGACCAAAACTTTTATCTTTGTCCTGGGTTATTCGGAAGATATCAAAGAGCCCCCGTCAAAAATTGAAAAATTCAAAGACCCTGAGGTGATCAAAGAAGAGCTGAAGAAACTGGGCGAATATTGGGAAGACAACTTAAACAAATTTTCTGTCCAGTCTGAAGATCCAGAGTTAGACCTCATGCTCAACACCTGGAACCAATACCAATGCCGCACTACTTTTAATTGGTCACGCTC
>JBDRMQ010000159.1:0-2344 GCA_043811955.1 bacterium
GGGCAACCTCTCCAACCTCTGTCCCCTGCTTCATGATCTCTAAAGTTTCCGCGGAAAAGGGCGGAATCTCTTTTTTGCGGTTATATTGGTACCAAAGGAGCTTGGGGCAGGAAAGCCCGGCCATAAATTTACTTTTAGACAAATAGATAGAAGTTTTTTTAGCCATGTTTAAGTTTTAAAAATACTAAAAATAAGGCCATCATCAAAGTAATTGAGTTAGCCAAAATTATAGGAAGGGAATTTAAACAAAAACCATAAATAAGCCAAAAGACCAAACCAGTTGACAGCACAACATACATGACCAAAGATAAATCCTTGGTCTGTTTTGTCTGGTACGCTTTAATAACTTGGGGCAAAAACGAGATCGTTGTTAAAGCCGCGGCAAGGCTCCCAATTAAAAATACAACATAATCCATCGATAACCTGCTTAAGCAGCTGGTTTGTCGTTTTCTTCAACAAACTTTTTAATTTCTTCGATAGATTCAAGGATTTTCTTGGCTTTAGTTAGTCCAAAAGAAAACGGAAACTTATCGTCTTCACCACTTTTAATTACCAACATTGGCCGTCCCTTAAACTCTGATCTTTCAATTAACATAATCTAGCCCCCTTTAATAAATCTTGATAAAGATTATAACACAAAAAAAGGCCCCAGGTTATGACCTGGGGCCCCTAATCATTTAGATAATATCTAAACTAAACCTAATTAGCGTCGGTCAGTGCGAGGCTTAGCCTCATTAACAGTCATTTTACGACCGTTCCAGTCTTGGTCAGCCATGGCAGCAACTGCTTTATCAGCATCAGCGTCTTCCATGTCAACAAAACCAAAACCCCTTGATCTGCCAGAAAACTTGTCAGTGACAACCCTAGCAGATAAAACAGCTCCGAATTCACCAAATTTGGCTTTTAAGTCTTCATCGGTAACTGACCAAGCGAGATTGCCTACAAATATACTTTTCATATGTGCATATACTCCTTGAGAATTTTTCTGCAATTAATGGAGGACAGAGACCCAAACATTGTGGGAACACTGAGGAGTAAAAACGCAGATTCTTTTATACCTAATCTATCCATTAAGTCGACCTTTTAACATTAGAGAGTATATCACGGTTGACAAAATCATGTCAATAGATCACAATTTATGGAGTGAAAAATATTTTATCTTTAGTTTTACTCTTGGCAATTTTTGCTTCAACTTCTTGGGGCATGGGCTTTCCGCTCGGGACATCTTCGCTAGAAAAATTCGAGATCAGGCGCACGGTCAAGCGGCCCGAGCCAATGCTCGCCTTTATGCACGAATATCTTTTAACCGGCATCAAGCAAACCTTAACCTTTGCCATTGTCAATCTGCCGACCTTAAAAGAAAACTATAACGCGACCATGCTAGAGTTTGACACTTTAGCTGACAAATATGAAAAGATAGTTGGGATTGGCCTGCCTGGCAACGAAGGACTTAGCCTTGAATTTGCCGCCCTGCAGGTAGCAAAATTTAAGACGCAAAAAGCAGCCAGCAAAATATTTAAACAACCTCACGACAAGGTGAATCTCTCTGAGTTCAAAAAAAGTGTTGATGAATTAAATCAACTATTTAATAAATATTTGGAACTAACCTTTAGTCTCTCCCCTCCTTGGGAAAACAACTTTACCGCCGCCAGCCTTCATCTCGCCATGATGAGCTCTGATGTTTTAGAAGCAGTTAACCTGGGGATTTTCTATACCCTGCTGCCGGGAGAAGTTGAGCGAAAGGCTTTTTACCAAAAAATGGCTGATTTTGACAGCCTGGCCAAAGAATTCGCAAGAATTGGTTATCTCTCAGCCAAAGAGGAGAAAAAACTTTCTAAGATGTTTGAAGAACTTATTTCACTCAAGGGCTGGCTCGCCCAAAGCTTAATGAAAATACAAGCTAGTTTTGACGCGAGCGGGAAAATACTCCCTGATGATCTGAGGATATTTGAAAAAGACCTGCAAACTTTTAATCTAACTTACAACCGTCTCTTAGAAGAGCTAATTAGAAAGAGTCTCTAATGTGCGCGGAGATACGCCCGTCTTGATCAACTTCAACTAGTCAACATTAATCCTAAATTGCAAACCATCAATGCTGGAAACAGTTATCCCTGTCAAACTCATGCTCCCCCTTGCCAAAGAAACAGTTTGCCCTACCCCTAAAAGATGGCACGCCCCGCTCTCCTCCCTAACAAGCCTAAAAAGGTTTCCATTATATTTAATTGTAATTACTTGCGGGGGGGGTAATTTGATTGTCGTAGACTGACCACTGCTCAAATCAATAAATGGCAGATTAATTTGACCACCATTTAGTGCGGCTCGACGCACCGGCTCACCACTCCCA
>JBDRMQ010000160.1:0-5780 GCA_043811955.1 bacterium
AGGGCTGGTTATGGGAGCAATGGCTTAACTGCTGGGGCAGGCTTTACCTCTGGCCGCACCAGAGTTGATTATGCTTACGTTGCCCAGACCTCACTGACGACCAGCAATGTTCACCGGGTTTCACTGAGCGGGGTTTGGTAAGAAGAATTAGCCCTAACGGGACTTGAACCCGTGTTTCAGCCTTGAGAGGGCCGTGTCCTAGACCGCTAGACGATAGGGCCATGAAATTAGTATACCAAATTCGCTTTCTTAATGCTATTATAGAAAAATGAAAGTAGTAATTCTAGGTTCCCCTCAATCAGGGCAAAAAGAGCTCTTTTCTATCTTAACAGGGATGTCTCTTGAGACTATCCAGGAAAAACCAATGGAGACGCAGATTGGGATTTGCCAGGTGCGGGACCCTCGCATGAGCCGCCTCATTGAAATGTATAAACCAAAAAAAATAACTTACGCTCGCATAGAGTATTTACTGCTCCCTGATTTTAACCTCCAAGGCCCAGCTAAAAATTTAATCTTTACCCAACTTAAGAATGCCGATGAGCTTTGCTGGGTGACAAGTTTTGAAAATGCGGCAGATGATGTCACTGGGTTTGTCTCAGAACTAGTCATTGCCGACCTGATGTTTGTGGAAAAAAGACTGGAGACAATTGCTAAGGACCAAAAAAAGAAATTTACTGAACAAAAAGAACAAGAAGCCAAGCTTATGGAGCGCTGCCGTCAAAAATTAGAAGAAGATAAAACTTTGCGCGAGCTTGAGTTTTCAATAGACGAGCAAAAAATCTTGCAGAACTATCAACTTTTTACCTTAAAACCAGTCATCATTGCGGTCAATGTTCCTGAGGATAAAATTTCTGAGACTAATATTGCCAAAGGGGTAGAAGAGAAATTTTCTTACCCAGCTGTGACTTTGTCAGCTACGCTAGAGCAGGAGGTCAGCCAGCTAGAAGAAGCTGATCGAGCGGCTTTTATGCAAGAGATGAAAATTGAGGAACCAGCGATTGAAAAGATGACCAGGATGGCTTTCTCCGGGCTTGGCTTGATGGTCTTTTTTACGGTTGGTGAGGATGAGGTCAGGTCTTGGCCAGTTAGAAAAGGGGCGAGCGCGCCCGAAGCTGGCTCTGTTATCCATTCTGATATCCAAAAAGGCTTTGTTCGGGCTGAAATGTTTAAATATGACCAGCTAATAGCTGCTGGGTCAGAGGCTAAGTTAAAAGAGTTGGGACAGATATCGCTTAAGGGGAAAGACTATATTGTTGAGGATGGGGATATTTTAAGTTTTAGGTTTAATGTTTAAAGCCGCTCAAAAACAATTTCCTGCAAATCTTTTATCAATAAATTCCAATATCTATTGGTCCCTGCTTCTGGGAAGTGATTTTGAAAATCAGGCTCACTGCTTTGAATAGAGAGCCAGGCGGCAAAGTGGATAATGCGCATGGCTTGCAAGGCTGGGATTAGCTCAAAAGATTTTTTGGCAAATGGCTTAAAGGTCTCGTAACCTTTTCTAAACCATTCAAGCTCTTTTTCACAGTTAGAGATCGTGTCCGGCAGCAGCATCCACAGATCTTGTACTGGAGGGCCAAGGCAGCAATCATCAAAATCAACTACAAATATCCCTTCATTTGGCCGATGAATTAAGTTCCCTTTATGGCAATCGCCGTGGATCAGGCTTGATTCCTGATTTTTGAATAAGGGCTCAGCTTTTTTGATAAATAATTCTGCCGTCTCTTGAAAGCCCTTTTTAAAATCAGTTGGCAAATAATCGTTTATTAGCAGTGTTTCTAAATGATGCTTGGTGGCAGTGCTTGGCTGCCAAATGATTCTTTTGGATTCTTTATGCCTTGCCCCGATCAGGTGGGTTCGCGCTAAAATCCGGCCAATGGTTTCCCAACCTTCTTGGTCGAATTCATCAAGGCTGCGGCCCCCTTTTTTGGGGAAGATAGCAAAGGAAAACTTCTCAAGGATGAAAAGGGTTTTTCCCTTGATTGTTAATGGCGCAATAACAGCAACCCCATTTTTTTCCAGCTCAAAAAGGAACTGGTGCTCTTCAAGGATTTGTTCTTGGCTCCAGCGGCCCGGCCGGTAAAACTTGACGATAAAGCGCTGCCTTGAATCGTGTTCCTCTAGTTCATAAACCCGATTGATGTAGCTGTTTCTTTTTAAGCAAAGATTGCTGAGTTTTTTGTCCAAGGTTTCTTCAACCGCTTTGAAAATCGCGTCGTGGGTTAACCCTGTCCAAATAGTGCTCATTGGTGCTTTTTCTTTTTCTTAATTGAATAACCAAAGTGGCCGACATATTTGCCCAGGGTGTAGTAATTTCTATGTGAATAAGCAATTGGCTCTGCTTCGCGAAAATCAAAAGCCCCATCCTTTTTCATGTGTTCTTTGCTGGCATGGACGCAAAGTACCTTTGCCATAAACATGTCGTGGGAACCAAGTGATTTTATTTCAGTAACTTTGCATTCAATATTAATTGGACTTTCCTCAATCAGTGGCGCTTTGACATGTTTGGCCTTAACCGGGGTTAAGTGCATCTTTGCAAATTTGTTAACATCTCTCCCAGATTTTACTCCGCAAAAGTCTGTGGCAAAGGCCAGTTTTCTAGTTGTTAAATTAATAACAAACTCGCCGGTTTTTTTGATGATGGTGTGAGAGTGGCGCTCGGGCCTGATTGAAACATAGGTCATGGCCGGCTCAGAACAAATGGTGCCGGTCCAGGCGATAGTTATTATATTGTAATTGCTTGGTTTGTCCCCGCAGCTGACCATGACTGCAGGGAGCGGGTAGAGCATGGTGCCTGGTTTCCAGGTTAGTTTTGACATAATTATATTATAGCTTAAATTGACTAAAAAGCATCATCCATGCTAATATTTTATTCTATGTGCGGGAGTAGCTCAGTTGGTAGAGCACGACCTTGCCAAGGTCGGGGTCGCGAGTTCGAGCCTCGTCTCCCGCTAATTAACTGACAACACGCCCCGCCTTTGGCGGGGCTACTACTAACAACTGACAATAAAAAAATAATGGCATTCAGATTTCAAAAATTTCCAGTTTATAAAGAGGTAAAGCATTATATAAAAAACGTCTATTCTTGCTCTTCGAATTTTCCCAAAGAAGAACAATTTGGATTAATCAATCAACTTCGGAGGGCTGCAACTTCTATTGCCTTGAATCTTGCCGAGGGTTCAGATAGGGGATCGGACAATGAATTTGGGCGTTTTATCCAAATATCTATTGGTTCTCTTAATGAAACTGTAGCAATATTTGACATTGCCTTAGAAAACAACTTCATAAATAAGGAAAATTACGATATAATGTTAATCCAGGCGGAAAATATTGTAAAGCAGCTGTCTGGTTTACGTAGATCTTTTAAAAATTGTTAGTTGTAAGTTGTAGGGCCGATGAAATCGGCCCGTGTTGTAAGTTGTCAGTTAATACGGGGTGTAGCTTAGCTTGGTAGAGCGCCTGGTTTGGGACCAGGAGGCCGTAGGTTCAAATCCTATCACCCCGACCAGACTTCACTTTGTGGGGAACGGGAGGAGGCAGAAAGGGTAACTTCGTTCATTATTATAAGCGATTTAATGGTATTCATCAAATAGAAAGTTTAGCTAATGTAGTTTGTGCGCCAATCTCGAATAATTTGATTTGACCACCGATTTGTCGGCTGAGATTTTGGTATAATCGGGACGAGATAGGATCGCAAAGAAAAACAACTATTGGAACACCCTTTTTAGCCGCTTCTCTTATTGTATAAATTGTTCCTCTGGATTCTCCATAAAGGTAGGCAATTAGTGCATCAGAATTTTCTACCAGCTTTCTATTCCGCCGAAACAATCCCGCAACCACTTCTTGCCTTGTCGGATCAGGTTGAACCGTGCCCCAGTCTATTACTCCGCCAAAAAATCCTCAAAAAAAGGTAACTATTCAGGTGCTTTTTAGGCTGGGGTGACGTTGGGGAGGCGGGGAGAGCCTTGAACGGCTAATTGTAAAGCTTCTAAAATATTGCCGCCTTGCTTTCGTGTAGTTGAAATATAGCTTCGAATCCGGCAAAACATTTGCGCTCCTGTCATAGTGCGAAAACAACCGGAGATTTTTTCTTTTACCTTATTCATCCTGATATCCCTTTCGGCAAGGTTGTTGGTAAAGGGAATGGCAAAATTACGCATGAACATCAATGTCTCGTTTTCTCTTTTTAATAATCGATCAAGTAAATTTTTCCCCGGACGCTGCTTTCTGCGCCCTCTGGCTCTTTTTTTGAGCGGAGCAAGACTTTTATGGTAAGACAACCCGTCTTTGATAATTTGGTGATATCTTTTTTCGTATTGTTTGATCACTAAAGGAGACAGCTTCTTTTTGTTTGCTTTTTTCGCTTCTGCCACGCTTTTGTATATTTCTTCCAACAATGATTTCATCTCGCTGGCCCAGCTAACCGGCTCTTCTTGGCTTACCCCGAGCAGTTCCCGCAGGTGGTGCGCGTTACATAATATATGTTTGCACTCTGTGTAATCAAAATATGATTTTAGATGATCATGGACAGCCCAACCCTTAAATTTGGGCAAAACCCCTAGCGCGTCCGTCCCCTTCTGGCCGCGACTGGCGTGCAAGCCATAGGCGGTAAAAAATTCTGTTGAGGCTACATGCAGCCAGTGTCCCTGTCCATTAACTCTCATGCCTGTCTCGTCAAAATGGGCTAACTTGGACCGGCTGATTCGCTCTTTAATTTCCTGTTCTATCCCAGCCAGGTTCTTATCTGTCCTGCAAGTGATCTGCCACAAAGTCCCGGCGCTTAACGGTAAAGAAAATAAATCCTGAAATGTCTCTTGGCAGCGCTCGTATGGGACGAGTTGTTGGTTCATCAAGTACATGGCAACAGCTTGCAGCCGTGGTCCATAGCTGGTAACACCCTTAACTCCTTTGGGAAATTCAGCTCGCGTCTCTTGGCCGCAGTGAGGACATTCTTTTACTTCCGATTGGTATTCCGTGACAAAAACATCAAAAGGCGGGAGATCAAAAACCTGTCGCCTCTCTATTGTGCCAACTACATTCTTGAGAGAACCATGACAATGTCGGCAATGGGTTGTTTGGCATCTAACTACTTTGTTGGGATTGTCTGCTAAGGCCAGATGTTTCCCTTCATGCCCCTGTTGCGCTCCGGGATTGCGGGAAGAAGGTTCTCGTAAGCTTTGGGTTCTTGGCGGTTTGGCCAAGCCATCGCTGCTGGGTGGCTTGCTGCTATTGCGGCTGTTTTTATTAAACCTGGCCTCTAATTCGTTAATCCGGTCTACTAATTTATCAATAATTTGCCAGGCTTCTTCAATGGTTTTTGGCCGGGGGGAGGTCATTTCTCTTTTTTAGCCTTTTTCTTTTTGGGCTTTCTTTTAAGCGTGAGACGGTTTTTGTTTTCAATTGTCCACTCAACGATCTCGCCCTTTTTAAAGTCCATGGCCCTAGCAATAGCTGCGGGGAAATTAACATACCACTGTTCTGTCTTTTCCCTGTCAATTAGCTGGACGCTGGTCGGATATCCCATATAATCTATGATATATCATAGATTATATGCCATTGTCAAGCCCTATTTTAAAATATTGCAATAGAATTTTATTGGCGGAAGCGGCGCCAGCTAGGCAGGGAGACCTGAATAGTTACAAAAAAAGTGAAATTTTTGCCAAAAAGTGTCGATAATATCATAGAGAGATGCTATCAACTAAAATTGTATCACTAATGATTTCCGACGTGAGAGAAACGGCAAGCGTTTCTTCTCCCCTCGCTATTTCCGACATAAATTC
>JBDRMQ010000161.1:0-2523 GCA_043811955.1 bacterium
ATTACCAGTATCTGCCACAAAAAGCTGGCCAGATTTGCCGACACACAACCCAACAGGAGCACTAAACCCATCATAAAGACCTAAGAATTTTCCATCTTTATCAAACACCTGGACTCGGTTATTACCTGTGTCAGCCACATAGATAAGCTTGTCATCAACAGCAATCCCCTGTGGCAGGTAAAACTCCCCTTCTCCTTTGCCACTTTCACCAAAAGAACGCAAGGGCTGGCCATCATAATCAAGCACCTGGACCCGATGGTTGTTTGTATCCACAACATAAATTAAATTATCTCGATCAACAGCTACGTCCATCGGATTATCAAAAAAACCAAGACCATAACCAAAGGCCCCAAAATCAGCTTCATACGCACCCAAGTCGTCAAATTTAATAACTCGGTCATTGCCTGAATCTGCGACAAAGATATTGCCATACGAATCAACACAAATGCCAGCCGGATCATTAAGCTCTTTATATTTTATCTCTCCTGTCGCAATTTCAGAGACAAAGTTTCCGTGAATATCAAAAAGCTGAACCCGATCATTATCTTTTTCTGTCACATAAATGCGTGAGTTAAAATCAACCGCGATCCCAGCTGGGGAATTAAAAGATCCTTGATCAATGCCAAACCTGCCAAATTGGAAAAGAAAATCACCATCCTCGTCTAAACGCACAACCCGATTGTTTCTAGTATCAGCCACAAAAAGGCTGCCAAGTCCTGTTTCAAGGTCGCCAACAATGCCGACACTCACATCAAGGGGTGAAGAAAAATCACCTTCACTCGCCCCAGGCCGGCCAAACTCAGCCATCAGCTCAATTGTTGGGGCAGGGACTGGTTCTTTGGGCGGGGCTTCGCCCAAGCCAAGGGCTGAAGTAGTAATAAACAATAGACAATAAACAATAGACAAACAAGCTGCAATTAACAATTTCATAAGCCAAGCTCCTTTATTTTAGTTGAAATGTCCGGGCTTTTCATTAAGGTCTCTCCGATCAAGACGCCAGCTATCCCTACACCACGCAAGGCTTCAATTTCTGCCCGAGATTTTATGCCGCTTTCACTTATTAGTACCCTACTTTTAAGTTGAGGATATTTTTTGACAATTTCAAGTGTATTATTAAGGTCGATTTCAAGGGTGTCAAGGTCACGATTATTTATTCCGATAATCTTAGCGTCGGTATTCAAAACCCGCTCAAGCTCAGCCGCATTATGGACTTCAACTAAAGCGCGCATACCAAGCTCATGCGCTGTGCAAAGGAATTTTATCAGCTCAGCATCTTTTAGAATTCTGGCGATTAAAAGGACAGCGTCAGCACCGGCAATGCGGGCCTCATAAATCTGGGCTTCATCAATAATAAAATCTTTGCGCAGCACCGGTAAAGAGACTGCCTCCTTAACAGTTTTGAGATAATCAATTTTTCCCTGGAAAAATTTTTCATCAGTTAAAACAGAAATAGCTGCCGCGCCTGCCTGCTCGTAAGCCTTCGCAATAGCTACTGGATCAAAAGCAGGACAAATTAAACCAGCCGAGGGAGAGGCTTTTTTCACTTCAGCAATCAATGAAAGTTTATTTTTAGGGAAAGCCGCAAAAAAATCTCTCGGGAGATCAACTTTTTGGGCGAAGCGAGCCAGATCAATCCCCTTGAATTTCTCTATTTCTAGGCGTTTGTTGGCAATAATATCATCGAGGAGCATTAGAGATACTATAGCTTTCTACAGGTTACAGGTCAAGCTTAAAGACTAAGGGGTAGAGATCCTCAAGATCGACGAAACTAATGAGTGGTAGCTCTGCCGGGTCAAAAGGTTCTGATAAATTATCAAGATTGTGACAGAGATGCCCTTCCCATTCAAGAAATCCTCCAGTTCGGCGCTGATATAAAACATCAGCATATAAAGTCCCACTCATGGCCCCAGCATGATGACCATAAAAACTAAGCTTGACACTACAAGGTCGTCTGAAGTTTAGGCCTGAAAGAACTTCAGCTACTTGATTTAAAGTAAGTTGATCTGAACCAAAAGTATGAGTTAATTGTTCATCTTGCTTAATTTCCAAACGACTAATCCCAGATCTGATTTCTTGTAAATCAATTAGTTCAAATTCTTCTCCCAGCATTTCCCTTAGTTCTTCAACCGTCCCCATTTTCTGAGCCACTAACATAACCCTATCTTGGAGCTCAATCACCCATAAAGGTCGCTGAAAGGTCAACTTGGAGGTAGCAGCCCCTCTGTTGACAACCTCAATCAATTCAATATCTCTTTGGGTAGCTGCCAGAGAAACCTTCCGTTGCAAAGCTTCCGAAACTCGGCTTGCTTCCCACGGACCTTGAACCACAAAAGCTCTTTGAAAAATATTTTGACCATTAATTCTTGGCATATTATATCTAGCGAGAACTCCGAAAAATTAAGGGTTCGGAACCTGAGGCTAAAAGCCTCGGTTCCTTTTCTCGTCGAGAGCAATTTGTATTTTGGAACCGAGAATTTCATTCTCAGGTTCCAAAATCAACTTTTTCGGAGCTCTCCTAGCTAA
>JBDRMQ010000162.1:0-7965 GCA_043811955.1 bacterium
CAGGTTAATGCTGGTCATCTAATAAAATTAAAAATTGACCCTAACCATTCTTTTATGAAATAGATTATTTTACTCCCACTCAATAGTTGACGGCGGCTTGGAGGAGATATCGTAGACCACGCGGTTAACTTCTGGGATCTCGTTTACAATTCTAGTAGAAATTTTTTCTAATAGGTCGTAGGGGAGCCTCGCCCAATCAGCAGTCATAGCATCTTTTGAGGTGACTGCGCGAATGGCGATTGTGTTCAAATAAGTTCTTTTATCACCCATAACGCCAACTGTTCTGATCGGGAGCAAGACAGCAAATGATTGCCAGACCTTTCTATAAAAACCAGCAGCTTTTATTTCACCGACAACAATGTCATCTACTTCTTGCAAGATTTTAACTCGCTCTTCTGTTACTTCGCCAATTATCCTAATGGCCAAGCCTGGTCCCGGAAATGGTTGGCGCATAATAATTTCTTCCGGCACTTCAAGCTCAAGCCCTAAAGCTCGAACCTCATCCTTAAAGAGCAACCTTAGCGGTTCAATAAGTTTAAACCCCATCTTTTCCGGCAAGCCGCCGACGTTATGGTGGGTTTTAATTTTTTTGGCAACTTTTCCGGTTGTTGTTCCTGGGACAGCGCTTTCAATTACGTCTGGGTAAAGGGTCCCTTGGCCAAGATAGGGGATATCCCCCAATTTTTTGGCCTCAACTTCAAACGTCCTTATAAAGTTTTCGCCAATTATTTTACGTTTCTCTTCCGGATCGGTAACCCCTTTAAGCTGGCTAAAGAATTTTTCCGCGGCATTGATATGGATAAAATTAATTTTAAACTTAGAAGTGAATAACTTATCAATTTTCGTAGCTTCATTTTTACGCATAAAGCCTTGGTCGATAAACATGCAAGTCAACTGGTCGCCAATTGCTTTGTGGAGCAAGGCGGCAACTGTGGTTGAATCAACACCGCCGGAGAGGGCTAGTAAGACCTTTCCCTGGCCGACTTTTTCTCGGATTAAGTTAACCTGTTCTTCAATAAAGTTTTTTGTTGTCCAGGTTGGTTTAGCTGCGCAGATAACATAGACAAAATTCTTGAGAATTTCTATCCCTTTAGGCGTGTGAACAACTTCGGGATGGAATTGGACGCCAAAAAGTTTGCGTTCAGGATTACCAATCGCGGCAAACTTGGTGCTTTCTGTGTGGGCTAGTTGTTTGAATCCTGGGGGGAGAGAGACAACCGTGTCACCGTGGCTCATCCAGCAAAGCATTTGTGAATCAAGGCCGGCAAAGATATTTGATTGGTCATCGATGATTAAGTCAGCCTTGCCATATTCTTTTTTCTTTTCTTGTTTAACTTCGCCGCCAAGTTCTTTAGCAATTAATTGCAGGCCATAGCAAATGCCGAGGATAGGGATGTTTGAGTAGAGGAGTTTGGGGTCTGGAGTTGGGGAGTTGTTTTCATAAACAGAGCCTGGGCCGCCAGAGAGGATTATTCCTTTAACATTTCTTTTTTTTAGTTCAGAGACTGGGATATCATGGGGCAGGACTTCGCAGTAAACGTTACACTCACGAATGCGGCGGGCAATCAGCATGCTGTATTGGGCGCCAAAATCCAAGACAACAATTAAATCATGCTGTTTTGCCATATCAAAGTATAACATAGAAGCTGAAAAAAGTGAATTTTTTGCCAAAATCTAACGATATACATATAGGAGAACTCCGAAAAATTAAGGGTTCGGAACCTGAGGCTAAAAGCCTCGGTTCCTTTTCTCGTCGAGAGCAATTTGTATTTTGGAACCGACCTGCCTGCCGGCAGGCAGGGAATTTCATTCTCAGGTTCCAAAATCAACTTTTTCGGAGCTCTCCCTATCACTTATACATCCCCAGCTGCTGCGCTTTCTGATAAACTTTTCCTTCTGTCAAAATAGAAGGGGCAATGACAATTTCTACCTGATGCATCTCTTTTAAATTAGCCGCACCCAAGGTTCCCATTGAAGTTTTTAAAGCACCGACAAGGTTCATTGAACCGTCATCATACTTAGCTGGACCAAGTAAAATTTCTTTCAATGTTCCAATTGTGCCGACTTTAATTCTTGAACCCCGAGGTAGAGTAGGCGATGGTGTGGCCATCCCCCAATGGTAATCTCCGCCAGGTGACTCGATTGCCCTGGCAATTGGGGAGCCGATCATAACTGCGTCAGCGCCGCAGGCAATTGCTTTACAAATATCGCCGCCACCTACCATGCCGCCATCACCAATAATTGGGATATAAATATTGTTCTCTTTAAAATAAGCATCACGGGCAGCCACACAATCAGCAATAGCTGTGGCCATCGGTAAGCCGACCCCTAAAACCCCGCGTGAAGTACAAGCAGCGCCTGGGCCAACGCCGACTAAAATTCCAGCTACGCCTGTTCCCATCAGGCTTAGCGCGACTTCATAGGTGACACAGTTGCCAATTAGGACTGGGATCTTCATCATGTCGCAGAATTTTTTTACATCCAGGGCTTCAGAAGTTGATGATTTGTGCTTGGTTGAAATAACAGTTGATTGCAGGACAAATATGTCAACCCCGGCGTCACGAGCAATTGCCCCCAGCTCCCGCGCATCTTGGGGGATAGAAGAGACTGCGGCAATTGCGCCGCCAGCCTTGATCTCCTTGATCCTCTTGGTTACCAATTCTTTTTTGATTGGTTCTTGATAAAGTTTTTGCATTAAGGGGACATATTCATCTTTATCAACAGAGGAGATTTGCTTTAATATTTTTTCCGCATCTTCATAACGTGTCCAGACCCCTTGCAGGTTGAGAACCCCCAGGCCGCCATACTTGCTCATTAAAATGGCAGTCTTTGGGCTGACAACCCCATCCATGGCTGAAGCAATGATTGGAATTTCTAATTTTTTCCCGCCAATTGTAGTCGAGACATCGGCGTCATCAGGGTTGACCGTGACAATTGAGGGGACCAAAGAGATCTCATCAAATCCGTATACTCTGCGGCTCTTACGAGATTTTCCTAAAACAATATCCATTTAAACAAACTCCTTTCAAAATTATGGTCGTTCTAATAATTTGCCTTTTAGCTCAACGTTTTTACCATCGCGATAAACCTTTAGCGTAATTTTATCACCCGGTTTCTTGGCCTGAACTGTTTCAGAGACTTCAGTTGACGACTCAATTTTCTGGCCGTTAATTTCTCGAATTATATCATACTTTTTGAGTTTCATTTTATCAGCAGGGCTGTCTTTAATGATTTCAGTGATAATGACCCCTTCAGCAACGGGGAGATCAAAATAGTTTGCGATTCGCTCATCAACATCTTTCATGTAAACCCCTAGCCAGGGACGGATAACTTTTCCTTTGGTAATAAGCTGGTCCGTAATGTCTTTGGCCGCGTTAATTGGGATGGCAAAGCCAATGCTTTGGGCGCCGGCAACAATGGCAACATTTATACCGATAACTTCACCGTTGAGGTTGAGCAAGGGGCCGCCAGAATTGCCCGGGTTAATGGCCGCGTCGGTCTGGATTAAATTCTTTTTACCTAAATCTTTGAGCGACCGATTGGTGGCGCTGATGATGCCGGTTGTTACCGTGTTGGCAAAACCATAAGGGTTGCCAATGGCAATGACCCACTCCCCAGGCCTTAAGATATCAGAGTCTCCAAGGGGAAGGACCTTTAAATCTTTGGCCTCCACTTTTAGGACTGCCAGATCAAGCGATTCATCTGAGCCAATAACCTCGGCCTTTATTTTGCGCCCGTCTTTTAAAGTTACTTTGATCTCGTCGGCCTTTTCCACGACATGGTGGTTGGTTAGGATATGACCTTTTTTGTCAAAGATAAAGCCTGAACCAGACCCTTTTTGGGGAATGATCCTGTCACTATAAAAATCTTTAAACTCGGGCGCAAACTCAAAGCCAAAAGGCGAGCTAAAATTGCCAAAGGGTGAAGACATTTTTATGTTCTTAACGACGTCAATGTTGACTACCGCGTCACCAACATTTTCAACGATGTCAGCGATATTGTTTGATGTATGGGGTGTGGGGGTTGAGGTCTGGGGTATTGGGCCATTAGGTTGCTGGCTGGGTGGTTTGCTCAGAGCTAGGGTTTGGGCCAGGGAAAGGGTCGCGAGAAAAATAATAATCAAAAGAGAGATAGAGACTTTTTTAATCATTTTTTCTTTTTTCTCCTCCTGGCTGTTTTTAACACAGCCTTTTTATTTTTGCTTGTTTTCTTTTTTGTTTTTGCCTTAGTTAGCTTTGTGCTTGGTCTTTTCTTATGATGATGTTCTTTGGCCGTTGATATCATTTTTTCAAACTCAAACATAATGGGCTCTGGGACCCAAACTTCGCCGCATTCTTGGCAGACATAGGCTGGAACATTTTCCATTAAATAGAGTTTTCCTCCCTGATAATCTTCCAAGTTAACCTGTTCAAGAGAGAGAACCCCGCTACAGGCTTGGCAGGCACCAGGATTATTATCTTTGAGGAGTTCTTTGTACTTTTCAAACTGATTGTCGCTTCTCATGGGTTGTTAACCGTTTATTATACAGTGAAAATTTAGCCTTGACAAGAGAATCTGTTATTATATAATCAACGCGGAGGTTGAAATGAAAAAAATAACAATCTTATGGTTGCTGCTATTTGTGTTTGCATCGGTCTCTTTGGCTCAAGGAGCTGGCTCTGCGGAAAAGCTAGAACGGGTCCAAAAATATATCAAGTTATTAGATCAAAAAATTGAACAGGCCCAGGCAGTAAAAGACCTTAACAAAGTTGCTGAATTAAAAAGATTAAAAAAGATCGAGGTTGAGCGGGCTAACCAGCTTCGCGCAGAGAGCGGTTCTGGCGTTAGTAGTCGTCAAGTTGGGGTTGGGCTTGGTGGCGGGGGACTGGTCCTTGATTTTGGTTATATTTTGCCCAAGGATAAGTTTAATATTTTGTTTGATGTTGGCTATGGTTTTGGGAATGGTTATTCTGTGATCAAGGGTGGTGTATCTGGGGTTTTTGATTTAGAAGATAAATATGTTGGTTTAGGCCTTGATCTGGCTAATTATTCAAAGACAGTTTCAAATATTGCTGGGTTGTCTGGGAATATTAATAGTGGCGCTAGAGTTGGCTTGGGTCTGTTTGCTGGTAAACACTTTGGCAAATTTGACGCTCAAATTGGTTATAGTACTGCGCTAGGCTTAACAGCTGCAGTTAACTATAAATTATAAAAAAGAGGGGAAGAATGAGATTAAAAGTTGTTATCAGTTTGTTGTTATGTGGAATTGTATTTTTTGCCTGCTTTTTAACTATCTTTGGTTGTGCTCAGGTGGCCAGTGAAATTGGAAGGATTACAGGTACCATATTAGCTGCTGATGGAGTAACTGCTATAGTGGGAGCAACCGTTTATAATAAAGCTGATAGCAGTAAGTCAACAACAACCAATGGTAGCGGGCAATTTACCTTGGAAGGGGATTGGATTGTCGCCGGTACTTATACCTTAGTAGCGAACAAAGGAAGTTTTCAGCTTGAATTTTCGGCAACTGTAGAAGCGAATAGTTCTACGACAGCGCTTGATCCTCGGCTTGTTTCTCCATTGGATCCTAGGGCATCTATTCCTGATTTAGGGGTTGTTGAGGGTTCATTTGATCAGATACAAGATATTATTTCTGCATTGGGCTACAGTTTTGTTACTCTTGAAGCTACTGATTTTGATAATTATTCATACTTAAGTACTTTTGAGGCGATTTTCATTAATTGTGGTGATTCTGTTACTTTAACTAGTTCTAGAAACACTAACTTGCAGAATTTTGTTGAAGTAGCTGGGGGTTCCCTTTATGCTTCTGATTATGCTGCCAGTCACATTGAGGCTATCTGGCCGACTGCTATTACTTGGTATGGAGGCTCGGTTAGTGCTGCTAAAGTTGGCAATAGTCAGACGCTTGAGGCCACAATACAAGATTCTATTCTCAGAACAGTGTTAGGAAAATCTACTGCTGAAGTTTATTACAATCTTTCAGAATGGGTTGTTATTTCTTCTGAAGGGACAGGCACAACTGTTTTACTAAAAGGTAGTCCTAATGTTGCCACTGTTTTTTCGGTTGGTTTTGCGAGTTTAAGGTCGAGTGATTTGTCAGTCTCTGCAATAGCTGGCACATTAGAGGCAGTTCCGTTAGCCGTTAAATTTCAACCAGGTGGGACGACAATGGGGACGGTGATTTATACAACTTTTCATAATGAGGCTCAAGAAGAAGAAGTGACAGCAGATGTCAGGAAAATCTTGCAGGATTTTATCTTTAGTTTGTAGCTATTTGTTTTAGACTTGCGCCCCCCGAGTTTTTCGGGGGGCTTTTTTTGAGAGGAGTATAAATCATGCACTTTAATATAGAACATGTTCGTCGCGAAGATCCAGAGATAGCAGAAGCCATAGACCATGAACTTGATCGTCAGCAAAACAACCTAGAGATGATCGCTTCTGAAAATTTCACGTCAAGGGCTGTGCTCGAAGCTTGCGGCACTGTTTTAACCAATAAATACGCAGAAGGGTATCCTGGAAAGCGTTACTACGGAGGGTGTCATCGCGTTGATGTTATTGAGCAATTAGCCATTGATCGGGCCAAAAAACTTTTTGGTGCGGACCACGCTAATGTTCAACCACATTCTGGCTCACAGGCAAACTTTGAAGCGTATTTTGCCTTTGTGAAACCTGGCGATACAATCATGGGCTTAAATCTTTCCCATGGCGGCCACTTGACCCATGGTAGTCCGGTTAATGTTACTGGTAAATATTTTAATTTTGTCTCTTATGGGGTTAATAAAAAAGATGAGAAGATTGATCATGCTGAATTAGCAAAATTAGCCAAAGAGCATAAACCAAAGATGATTGTAACTGGCGCCACTGCTTACCCTAGAATCATTGATTTTGCTAAATTTAGAGAGGTTTGTGATGAGGTTGGGGCAGTTTTAATGGTTGATATTGCTCATATTGCGGGACTTGTGGCAACTGGACTTCATCCCTCACCTGTGCCAGTGGCTGAAGTTGTGACCTCAACCACGCACAAAACCTTGAGGGGGCCGCGCTCTGGCTTGATTCTTTGTCAAGAGCCTTATGCCAAACAAATTGATAAAGCTGTTTTTCCTGGGAACCAGGGTGGGCCGCTTGAGCATGTTATTGCGGCCAAAGCGATCTGTTTCAAAGAGGCTATGTCAGCTGGTTTTAAAACATATCAAGCCCAAGTTTTGAAGAATGCCCAGGCTTTAGCTGCCGGCCTATTAAAGAATGGTTTTAGACTTGTTTCTGGCGGAACAGATAATCACTTGGTTTTGGTTGATCTTCAACCCAAGAAAATTACCGGAAAAATTGCCGAGAAAGTTTTGGATTCAGTTGGAATCACAGTTAATAAAAATACAATTCCTTTTGATCCAGAAAGCCCCTTTGTTACTTCAGGCATTCGCATCGGTACCCCGGCTTTGACAACTCGTGGGATGAGGGAAGATCAGATGGCCAAGATCGCTGATTTGATTGGCAAAGTCTTAAGCCATGTTGAGGACGATCAAATTAAAAAAGAGGCTTCTTCCGTCGTGAAAGAGCTGTGCCGCCAATTTCCGCTTTATTCGACATCATAAGTATTAAGTGGTAGAATTCAAGCTATGATCGAGATAATCAATGTTTCAAAATCATATCCTAATGGGATTGATGTCCTCTTTGACGTTAATTTGCATGTTGGCAAAGAAGAATTTGTTTTTATTGTTGGCCCTTCTGGCGCGGGGAAAACTACTCTCTTAAAGTTCCTTTATCGGGCAGAGCAGCCCACCTCTGGTAAGGTGATTGTTGATCGGGTCAATGTGGCTGAGCTGGACAGCGCGCAAATCCCATATCTGCGCCGCAATATCGGGGTGGTTTTTCAAGATTATAAACTTTTGCCCAAAAGGACTGTTTTTGAAAATGTTGCTTTTGCCCTGCGCGTAACTGGCGCCATCCGCTCAACTATCCGGCGCAAAGTTA
>JBDRMQ010000163.1:0-11033 GCA_043811955.1 bacterium
GCTCAGCCGAAGAAAAATACGCTGCCTGGCTGCTTTCAGAGCAAAAGGAAAATATCAACGTTGTACCGGAGCATTTTGCAGCCGACGCCAAGTATGATTTTGGCGACACCAGGGTGGAAGTTAGAGCTCAAGGGGCAGCTATTTCATTCAATGTCACTGATGAATACAGTTTGGTTATGAAGGGAGAACGTTACAAGATCGAGCCAAGGCAGGCAGACTTAAAAAGATACCATGGCCTGAAACGAGCCAAATATATTGGGCTGGACAGGACGAGAATTCAAGCTTACTTGGCAGTGGCAGCTTCAAATCTTAAAAAATGGTTTAAGTATAGCATTGGGCAACTCAAAGATAGCACGCTCAAGACATTGAGCCTGCTGGCGGCCATTGGGCCGCCCAGGGGACAGCCATGTCCAAAAGCGATCTAAAGGCTCAAAAGAGATTCAAAAGATGAAGAAAGAAACAGAAAACAAAAGAAAAGAGGACAGAAAAGTAGATTAAATTCTACCGACGGTAACCCCTAGAACCCCGCCCCGCCACTACTTGATATTTTTTCGGAACTCTCCTAGAGAGAACTCCGAAAAATTAAGGGTTCGGAACTTGAGGCTAAAAGCCTCGGTTCCTTTTCTCGTCGAGAGCAATTTGTATTTTGGAACCGACCTGCCTGCCAGCAGGCAGGGAATTTCATTCTCAGGTTCCAAAATCAACTTTTTCGGAGCTCTCCTATGTATATTATCGTATTAAGACAACAAAAACTTGCAGGTTTTAAGAATCAGAAGCTATTTTAAAGAAGCATAAATCTTCTCAGCAGTTAACCCACAAATATCAAGTAATTGCTCACGTTTCCCCTGCTCAATAAACTTATCAGGGAGGCCGAGGCGCTTAACAGGAATATTTATCCCTTTTTCATTTAATAATTCAAGCACTGCCGAGCCAAATCCCCCCTCAAGAACCCCTTCTTCAATTGTGACAATTTTTTCCGCACCCTTGATAGAGTCAAGAATTAATTTTTCATCAAGTGGTTTGACATATTTGGCATTTATAACTCTTGCACTAACTCCATCTTTTTCAAGCAAGGCGGCAGCTTCAAGCGATGGCCCAACCATTGAGCCAATGGCAATTATGCAAATTTTGGTGTGGGGTGTGGGCTGTGAGGTGTTAGAGACTCGGGAGTGGGTACTGGAAACAGCTCCACGAGGGTAGCGAATCGCGATTGGACCATTATGCTCAATCGCTTTTGCTAGCATCTCCTGCAATTCTTCACCATCAGCTGGAGCCACGACAGTCATGTTAGGAATTGAGCGAAGGTAAGCCAGATCAAAAACCCCATGATGGGTTGGCCCATCTTCGCCAACCAAACCTGCCCGATCAAGACAAAAAACAACTGGCAAATTTTGCATACAAACATCATGGATAATCTGGTCATAAGCTCGCTGAAGAAAAGTTGAATAGACAGCCACCACTGGTCGAAAACCAGAGATCGCCAGGCCGGCCGCGAAAGTTACCGCGTGTTCTTCCGCGATCCCCACATCAAAAAAACGATCAGGGAATTTCTCGGCAAAATTTTCCAGCCCAGTCCCGTCAACCATGGCCGCGGTAATCGCGATAATTCGCTCATTCTTCTTGGCCAACTTAAAAAGTGTTTCTCCAAATAGTTTTGTGTAAGAAACCTTGTCCTCTTCCTTCGCCCTGCCCGTCTTAATTTCAAAAGGGCCTTTACCATGAAATTTACTGGGGTCTTTTTCTGCAGGGGCATAGCCTTTCCCCTTTTTTGTTATAACATGAAGGAGCACCGGGCCCGCAACATCTTTGGCATGATGCAGGGTGCTGATAAGCAAAGGAATATTATGACCGTCAATCGGGCCAAAATATTTATAGCCTAGCTCTTCAAACATTACGTTAACTTTGAAATCAACCACAATGTGCTTGGTCCGATCTTTAAGTTTGCGGGCTGCCTCAAACAGCGAGGTCCCCACTTTGGGGATCCGAGTAACAACTTTTTCGATCCGGTCCCTAAGATCAACATAAAGGTTGCTGGTTGTAACCTGGGTCAGATAATTAGACATTGCCCCGACATTTTTTGAGATCGACATTTCATTATCATTGAGGATCACAATCAGGTTGGTCTTCATCCCATCAACATTGTTGACCCCTTCATAGGCTAAGCCGCCAGAAAGCGAACCATCCCCAATCACCGCCACCACTGAATGTTTCTCACCTTTTAAGTCACGAGCTTTAACCATGCCAAGGGCAGCTGAAATAGAAGTTGAAGCATGACCAACCGCAAACGCGTCATGGGGGCTCTCGGTTGGTTTGGGAAAGCCAGAAATCCCGCCAAAGGTTCGCAAGGTATCAAATTTTTCCAAGCGGCCAGTTAAAATTTTGTGGGCATAAGCTTGATGGCCAACGTCCCAAACAATTTTATCTTTTGGGCTTTCAAGGGTGGCGTGCAAAGCAACCGCTAACTCAACCGCGCCCAAACTTGGCGCGATATGTCCGCCATTTTTAGCTGTTACTTCAATAATTTTAGAGCGGACTTCAGCCGCAACTTGTTCAAGTTGTTTGGCCGAGAGTTCGCGCAGGGTCTCCGGGAGTTTTATCTTATCTAATAAAGTAGGCATAATAAGTAATCAAAGTTAAAACCACTGCCAAACAGGCCCCAGCCACCACCTCAATTGGGTCATGGCCTAATATCTCTTTAAGTTTTTCTATCCTGATCTTGCCGGTTGAATAAATATCATCAACTATTTTATTAAGCATCTCAGCTTGCTTGCCTGCGGCTCGCCGTACCCCGGTTGCGTCGTACATAACAATTAAAGCAAAAACCAGACAAGTGGTAAAAAGAGGGGTTCCCCAACCAAGCGTTAAACCAACGGATAAGGTTAGCGAAGTAACCGTGGCTGAGTGGGCTGAGGGCATGCCGCCAGCTTCAAAAAAATGCCACAGGTTCCAGTTATCTTCTTGAAAACGGTAAATTATCACCTTAATGCTCTGCGCCAAGAACCAGGAAATACCAACCGCTATTAAAGTAAAATTAGATAATAAATCTGTGAGCATCTCTAGCATTTTATATTACCCCTTTTTATGCCTTTATTAAAGCTTGAGCAAAAATAATATCTTCGGGCGTAGTAATCTTAATATTCTGATACGAACCCATCACCATTGTAACAGGAATCCCTGATTTCTCAACTAACATCGCGTCGTCAGTCACCTTTTCTTGCCCAAACCTGGCAAAAGCTTTAACAATAATATCTTTGCGAAAAACCTGCGGTGTCTGCGCCGCCCAAAGCTTCCCTCTATCAACTGTTTCTAAAATAATAATTCCTTCATTCTTCATTCCACATTCTACATTCTTCATTCTCTTAACAGTATCCTTCACCGGCACCCCAACAACAACTGCCCCAGTTTGCAAAGCTTTGGCAACTGCCCGCTCAATTATCCCCACCCCAATAAAAGGCCGCGCTCCATCGTGAATCAAAACTATCTCAGCCTCATCTGGAAGGGCTTTTAAGCCATTGGCCACAGAATCTTGCCGCTCAAGGCCAGCGGCTACAACAGCTAACACTTTGCGAAAGCCAAAATCCTTTACTCGTTCAATATCTTCTTCATTAACAACCACAATTATCTGATCAACAACTTTTGACTCTTCAAAAACAGAAATAGTTCGCTTAAGAATCGGCACCCCTCCAACTTCAAGAAACTGCTTGGGTTGCCCCATCCTTTTACCGGAACCACCAGCTGTAATTATTGCTACATTTGTCATTTTTTGGCCTTTGTTAAAATCTTGCAGCCCTTCTCTGTCACCAAAACCATATCCTCGATCCGCACCCCGCCCCAACCTTTAATATAAATCCCAGGTTCAATCGTAATTACTTGTCCTCCCCTGATCCTATGCCTATTCCTTTTTGATATCTTGGGGGCCTCATGAACTTTTTGCCCAATCCCATGGCCGGTCGTGTGAATAAAATATTTGCCAAAACCTTGGGCCACAATATAATCTCTGGCAGCTTGATCAATTTCAGCGCAAACCCTCCCGGCCTTGACCAGCTTAATCGCCTTAGCTTGCGCCTTTTTCACGATCCGGTAAATCTTTCGCTGTTTTTTAGAGGGCTGTCCAACCACAAAAGTGCGCGTTATATCTGAACGATAACCATTATACAATGCCCCAAAATCCACCATCACTAATTCGCCTGTTTTAATCTTTTTATTAGTGGCAAAACCATGAGGCTTAGCTGATCTTTTGCCTGAGGCAACAATTATGCGAAAAGCAGGTTGAGACTTATACTCCCTGAGGAAAAACTTAATTTGTGAGGCAATACTTTGCTCTGTTAGCCCAGCCTCAACGTCAAGTTTGGCCAAGACCTGGTCCGCGATCTTAGCAGCTTCTAGTTGGGACTTATTCATTTAATAAGACTAACCGCGGCCCGCAGTCCCAAAAGATAACTATCAAGACCAAACCCAGAAATTTGGCCTTTGGCCACAGGAGCAATCACTGATTTATGGCGAAATTCTTCTCGGCTATAAATATTTGACAGATGAACTTCAACTACTGGGATTTGGCAAGCAGCCACTGCGTCCCTAATAGCGACACTATAATGAGTATACGCCGCCGGGTTAATCACTACCGCGTCATAATTCTTGTTAGCAGCCCCTAACTTGCTAACAATCTCACCTTCACCAGCTAATTGAAAAGCTTCAACACTAGCCCCAAGCTCTTTCCCTAGTTTTTTTAAAGCTTGATCTATTTCCGTCAAAGTTAAGCTTCCATAAACATCAATTTCGCGTTCCCCAAGTTTATCCAGATTAGGCCCATGAATTACTAATATTTTCATCATAATCTCCTCCTCTTGTTACTTAATTGTAACACAGGGCAAAAAGTCATGCTATAATTTATTAGTTTATGAAGAAAAAACTATTTATTAAAATAATCACTGTTTTTTCCTTGTTCGCCATAGCTGTCATGGCTGGTTTTTCCTTGCAAATATTAAATCAATTACCTAATGTAGAAACAATTGCTTCATATGTCCCCAGTGAAACCACTCAAATTTTTTCAAGTGACGGGAAAGTTTTAGCCCGCCTCCATCGCGAAGAAAACCGCCAGGTCGTCCCTCTTTCTAAAATTTCAGTTTACATGCAATACGCTTTGATCGCCTCAGAAGACCCCAGTTTTTACCGCCACCACGGATTTGATCTATACGGGATTTTTCGCGCTTCGATCAAAAATCTAATGTATGGACGCTTTGTTGAAGGGGCCAGCACCATCACCCAACAATTAGCTAGGAATCTTTTCTTAACCAAACGCAAAAAAATCACTCGTAAGCTAGCTGAAATAGTTCTGGCTATGCAAATTGAGAAAAAATACACCAAAGAAGAAATTTTAGAGCTTTATCTTAACCAGGTCTATTTTGGCCACAATGCTTATGGCATTGAATCAGCCGCCAATCTCTACTTTGGCAAACACGCTGCCGAGCTTAATTTAGCTGAATCAGCCTTAATTGCCGGCCTTATCCGCGGGCCAGAGCTCTATTCACCTTATCACAATTTTAAATTATCAAAAAAAAGACAGGTTTATGTTTTAAATAAGATCGTTGAAGCCAATTTTGTCCCTTTTGAAGAAGCAAACCAAGCCTCATTATTTAATCTTGAGTTTACCCCAGAAAACATGAAACGTCGCGGTGAGCTTGCCCCTTATTTCGTCAGCCATATCTTAAAAGAACTAATTGATCAATATGGCAAAGAGAAAGTTTACCATGAAGGCTTGAGGGTTTACACAACCCTTGACCCTGATATGCAGCTGGCAGCCGAAGATATCATTAACAAATTCATCAGTAGCGAGGGCCAGCGCTATAATTTTTCCCAAGCAGCCCTGATCTCCATTGACCCTCGGACCGGATATATTAAAGCCATGGTTGGCGGCGTGGATTTTTATGAAAGTAAATTTAACAGGGTCACTCAAGCCAAGCGTCAACCAGGCTCTGCTTTTAAACCATTTATCTATACCGCGGCCATGGAACAAGGTCTCTCGCCGGGAACTATTATCATGGACACGGCAACAACCTTTGAAGTTTACCCTAATGAATGGAACCCTGACGGAACATGGCAGCCAATGAATTTTAACAAGAAATTTAATGGGCCGGTAACCTTGCGCTATGCCGTGGAAAAATCGCTTAATATCCCGGCGATCAAAATCCTGGAGCAAGTTGGGATCAACTCAGCCATTAATGTTGCCCAGCGAATGGGGATCAAAAGCCATCTTGAACCAGGTCTAGCCCTAACCTTGGGAGCTTCAGAGGTTACGCCCCTTGAATTAACTTCAGCTTTTGGCGTATTTGCCAATTCGGGCATTAGGGTCGAGCCAACCGCTATTACAAAAATTGAAGACCGCAATGGCAAAACCATTTATAAACACTCGATTGAAGAAAAGATTGCTGTTGATAAAAATATTGCCGCGGTCATGGTTAATTTACTGGAGGGAGTTATTAAAAGAGGGACTGGAGTGCGCGCCCAAATTAACCGGCCCGCTGCCGCCAAAACAGGGACCACTCAAGAATTTAAAGATGCCTGGTTTGTCGGCTTTGTCCCTCAACTAGTCACTGGAGTTTGGGTTGGCAATGATAATAACGCGACCATGGAAGGGGTCGCCGAAGTGGCCGTTTGCCCTAGGATCTGGAAAGATTTTAATTTAGCCGCGCTTAAAAACCTGCCTGCTCAAAGCTTTCCCGAGCCATACGGCTTGGTAAAAATTAAAATTTGTAAGGATTCTGGAAAACTGCCAGGCATAGATTGTCCAGAGAACCGGATTATCTGGGAAAGTTTTTGGGAAAAAAGCACTCCCAATGATATCTGCGATTACCATTCATATACAGAAATTGAAGGAACCCCCATTAAAAAAGAGGGGTTAGTCCCTTATTATGAAATTGACCTTAGGAACCCCTATGAAAAAGACCAAAATTAAATTTGGCACAGACGGCTGGCGGGCAAAAATAGGAGTTGATTTTACTTTTGAAAACCTGCAATTAGTTACCGAGGCCTTTGTCCAATACCTTAAGTCATCCAGCGATCTAGCGGCCAAGCCAGTCGCCGTTGGTTTTGACAATCGCTTTCAGTCAGAAATATTTGCCAAACATGCCGCCCAAATCTGTTCAGGCGCGGGAATACAAACACATTTATTTAAAACAGCTGTCTCCTCCCCCACAACCTCGTTTTATGTTAACAAAAATAAATTAGCAGCCGGCATAATGATCACGGCTTCGCATAACCCGCCAGATTGGAATGGTTTTAAGATCAAAGAAAACTTTGGCGGCTCTGCCAGAGCTGAAACAACCGCCGCAATTGAAAAACTTCTTAAAACAAACCCAACTATTAAACCCTCAGAAACTAACATAAAATTAGTTGATCCAAAACCTGATTTTTTCGCGAAATTAAAAAGCTTAGTTGATTTGGATAAGATAAAATCAGCTAACCTCAACATGATCATTGACCCGATGTTTGGCTCAGGCGCCGGCTATTTTAAAGAATTAGGCTTACCTGTCACTGAAATAAGAAATTATCGCGACCCATTATTTGGCGGGATCAATCCCGAACCACTGCCAATCAATCTGCAAGAAACTTTTTCCTTTGTTAAAGATCACTGCCTGGCTAACGAAGACAAACTAACAGCCTGTATTGTCCTTGATGGTGACGCTGACCGGGTCGCGGCCATAGACAGCAACGGAAATTTTATCAACACCCACAATGTTCTTACCTTGCTAATTTATCATTTAGTTAAAAACAGAAAACTAGCAGGCGACATTGTTAAAACGTTCAATATTAGCCAACTAGTTGATAAACTCTGCCAAAAATATAATAAAAAACTATACATTACCCCGATTGGTTTTAAGCATGTGGCCAAACTAATGATAGAAAAAGATATCTTGATCGGCGGCGAAGAATCTGGCGGCATGGGGATCAAGGGCTATATTCCAGAACGCGATGGTGTCTTGATGGGACTGCTCTTGTTTGAGCTAATGGCCTTTGAGAACAAAACTTTGGGCCAAATACTTAATGAGCTTATGGCAGAGCTCGGTTATTTTTATTATGACAGAGCTGATTTGCAGACTGAAAAAGCCAGCGCCATAGTTGAAAAATTAAAAAAAGAACCCCCCCATGAATTTGCCGGCTTGAGAGTTGTAAAAGTTGAAGATTTAGACGGTTTAAAGTTCTATTTTGAAAATGAAAGCTGGATCCTCTTCCGCGCCTCTGGAACCGAGCCCCTCTTGCGAGTTTACGTTGAAGCAAGAACAGACCAAGAAGTTAAACAAATTTTGGGAGCTGGCGAAAAGTTAGCAGCCTAGTCTTTGGGCGCTGCTTCGTTTAACTCCTCAACAAATTTCTCTTTTTTCTCAATCCGCTTAATTTCAGCCTGCTCATCTTTGACCTCTGCCCAAGCCTTTAGCTCCTTAAACTTCGCAAGCAATTTCTCATGCAAAGCCTTATCTTCACCGGCAACCAACGAAGCTTTTTTATACTGGGCAACGGCTTTGTCTTTCAACTTGTTATTTTCATAAACACCAGCCAGCAGCATGTGCAGCTCCGGGTTACCGCCTTCAAGCTTAACCGCTTCCTCATATTCAGCAATAGCCAGCTCGCTTTTATCGCTTGTACTGTAAGTATCGCCCAAAAAAATGTGTAGATAAGGATTATGAGGCTCTTGGGCTATCGCCTTTTTATATTCCTGGACCGCCTCAAAGGCTCGCCCTTTAAACCTTAAGTCATGGGCTTTTAACATTGGGTTAATAATCTCAACCTTGGCCTTTTCTTTTATTTCAGAGAACCACTGGCGAAAAACCTTGGCTTGTTTCTCGGCCAAAGCTGCTTTTTCAACATCTTTTTCTTCGCCGGTAAATTTTCGCAGGCGAGAATCTGTTATCGTAATTAGATGATAACCAAAAGAAGATTGAACAACCCCGCTCATTTCTCCCACTTTAAGCGCAAAAGCCGCTTTTTCAAAAGGAGCAACCATCATCCCAGTTGAAAAATAACCCAAATCACCGCCCTTATTTTTTGAACCCGGGTCAGTTGAATATTGCTCAGCCAGGGCGGCAAAGCTTGCCCCTTTAGCTAGCTTTGCTAAAAGCTCTTTGGCCAAAGCTTCTTCTGTCACCAAAATATGGCTGGCCTTGATCTCCCTTAAATCATTGGGCCCAACAGTCACCTCGTTTTTGATTTTTGTAACCATTTTTTGGACCATGATCTCATCCTTAACCAATTGCTTGAACTTGGGCAAGGTCAACCCAATCTGCTTCAAGGCAGTGGCTAATTCTTTTTCTGAAGGGATTTTTTCCTGCTTGATAATACCGTCTAGCGCCATTTTTACTTCTTGGTTGGAAACTTTAACACTTTTTTTTGCCGCGGCCAAGATCAACGTAAAATCAACTGTTTGCCCTAAGGCCATATTTTGCACAAAAGATAAATCTTGGGGGCGAATCTCCTGTCCCAGTTGGTTAATTAAGCGGCTCATTATCTCCCGATAACGATGGGAATCTAGCTCCTGGCCATTGACCTTGGCAATTGAAGAACTTGGCCGGCTCTGCTCCCTGCCGCCTACGCCCCGACTGGAAATAACTCCATAGAACATGGTGGCCACAAAAATCACCGCGACCGCGATAATAATCCCCTTTGTTTTTTTGCGCAAAAAAGTTAACATTATTTTATACCTCCGCTTTCAAAACTCTGGAAACTGATATATAGGCCCCGAGCGTCCCCACCGCTGTCCCCCCTAAAACCAAAGCCAAATAAATAAAAAATAAAACACGACCATCAGTCACGATCGGGACAAAAGGAAGCGCCCGCGCTACGCGCGAAACCATGGCCGCGTAAGAGATCCTCATAATAAGAAAAGCGAAAAATCCACCGACAACCCCAAGAATAACCCCTTCAATAATAAAAGGCCACTTCACAAAAGTATCGGTTGCCCCAACTAATTTCATGATTGAAATATCCGTCTCTCTAGCCAAAACAGTTAATCTAATCGTGTTAACAACAATTAAAAGCGTGGCAAAAGAGATCAAAATAACTAAAGCTGCCCCGCCAACACGCACCGCGTCAACCAAAGCTTTAATTTGATCAACAAATTCACCGCTATAGCGGATATCATCAACAACTTTCATCTCCGAAATAGTGGCGGCAACCTGGGATAAAAGCTCAGGTGCCCTGACCCTAATATTAAAAGTATGGGGAAGAGGATTGGTCGAGATAATCTCGTCAAGCTGCAGTTTTTGGCCAAATTCTTTTTTAAATTCGCGCCAAGCTTCGTCTTTTGAAACAAAAACAACTTTTTCCACGCCAGGAAGATTAGACAATTTTATTTGCAAAGCCCCAGCCTGCTCTAGTGAAATATCCTCTTCAACATAGGCCGCGACATCCATCTTTGAGGAGACATCGCCAACAACATTGCCCAAGTTGATTACCGAAAGCAAAAAAAGACCAAAAATCACCAAAGAGACCGTAATTGTCCCAACCGCCACAAAGCTCATCAAGGCCCCGCGTCGCAGTGACCGCAGCGCTTCAACTAAAAAAAACTCCAGGTTACTTAACATGGTAGCTCCCTAATTGTTCGTCCCTGGTTATCCGCCCTGCTTCAAGCGCGACCACCCGCCGCTTCATGTCATCAACAATCCTGTTATTATGGGTTGCCATCAGCACCGTGGTGTGTCGCCGATTAATTTTATCAAGTAATTGAATGATATCCCAAGAAGTCTGGGGATCAAGATTGCCGGTTGGCTCATCAGCCAATAAAATGGGGGGATTATTAACAATGGCCCGGGCAATACACGCCCGCTGTTTTTCGCCGCCCGATAGTTCGCTGGGAAAAGCCGTTGCTCGCTTTAGCATCCCAACCAGCTCAAGCGACTGCATAACTTTGCGCCGGATAGTTGAGCGGATGGCGCCAGTTACGCGCAGGGCAAAAGCAACATTTTCAAAAACAGTCCTTTTGGGCAAAAGTTTATAATCTTGAAAAACCACCCCGATATTGCGGCGCAGATATGGGATTTGCG
>JBDRMQ010000164.1:0-7072 GCA_043811955.1 bacterium
TCCAATGGCCGGGAAAGAGAAAGTTAAACTAGAACAAGCAGAGGCTGAATTATTCAAGGGTAAGACCTATATTTTGACCCCGACTAAAAAGACTGATAAGAAGGCCTTGGCAGAAATTGAAAAAATTGTTGGGTTGTTGGGTGGTGTGGTGTTAAAGCTGGAGCCAAGTCTTCATGATCGAGTGGTGGCAGCGATCAGCCACATGCCTTTGGCAATTGCAGCCTCATTAGCTAATGCAGTGGCTGGGCAAAAAAACGGCCAGCGTGAGATGAAGCTTTGTGCTGCCTCAGGTTTTCGCGACACAACGAGGATTGCTTCTGGTGATCCAATTCTAGGAGTTGACATGTTTGCCTCAAATAGTGAGGCTGTCTTAGAAATGATTACGGCTTTTAAGGAGAGTTTGTCGGAGCTTGAGAATGCGATTAAAGATCATAACACGTCAGAAATTTCGAAGTTACTAAAAGCAGCCAAAAATTTTAGGGATGGGATATATACTTGAGCAAGTTTGTTGGCTATACGCAGAATAAGAGCAGAACACCCTGGCAAATTGGCCTGACATTATTCTTGGTTTTAATTGTTGTTTTTTTCTTATGGATTATCTCGCTTGACCCGGTAAGACAAAATGAGAAAAGCTTAGTTGTGACCACAACAGTTGGGCAAACAAGTACTACTAAGGGGCTTGTTCAACCTAGTGCTACGACAACAATTGGGCAGATAAGGGTTGAGCCAGCAAGCACTACCACGACCCTTAAGCAAGTTGTTCTTGATGCGGGAAAAGGTGCCGTGATTGAGCAAAAATTTTCCAAAGGGATGAAAAATCATCAGCCTGGAGCAGCCTCGGCTGAGTTTTCACCAGGAGAGAAGGTTTATTATTACACGGTTGTTAATTTTGATCATACCCCGCGAGAAATTACCCATGTTTGGATTAACCCGGCTGGGGAGCAGCATTTTGCGCTCAATCTAACGATTAGTAGAAAGCCTGGCCGCACCTGGAGCATGATTACTTTGCCGCCGCAATCAAAAGGGAAGTGGACAGCTAAGGTTATGCTGGAAGGGCGAGAGCTGGCCCGCAAAAGTTTTACTGTTAAATGAATAAACTTTTTATTTTTTTTGGTGTTTTTGCTTCGTTTATTGTTCTTTCTTTTGGTTTTTTTCTTGTTTCGTGCACTGGCGTTGTGGTTGAGCCGATAACAGATCCGCCGCTTCTTTCTTCTCCTATTTATAGTAGTGCCGAAGTTGCTCGTTTGAATTCCCTATTTTGGGCCCCTGTTGTTGGAGATGCTGCTGAGTTTGGCACTCATCATAATGGGATCGACATAGTGTTTGTTGCGGAAGCTGGGAGGGTTAGGGCAACGGTCTCGGGGGAGGTAATTGCCATTGCTGATAGTCGGGATAGGCTTGGGCCGATTAGGAGCATTAGAGTAAAATATAATGATAAGTATTCTGTTTTTTATGTTTTTGAGCCAGCCGGGACATTTTATGTTTCTGTTGGGGATTATGTATCTGAAGGAGATATTATTGGTACTTTAGGGCTTAGAGATGCTGGGGAGAGGGAAGAGGGGTGGCTTCATTTTGAAGTGGATGCCTACGATGTTCCTCAGTGCCCAGTAATGTTTTTTAATACTGAGACTAGAGCTCAGTTTGAAGCCTTGTACAATCTTTACCCGATTGAGGGTTTGTCTGATCCGTGTTACTTGCATCCAGATGGCTGTCCCTCGCTTCATGACTAGGGTTGGGTTATAATTAAAACAATGGTTCTAAAAGTTAAAAAAGCGAACAAAATTAGGGGCGAAATCACTGTCCCCGGCGATAAATCTATTTCCCATCGAGCAATTATGCTGGGGTCTTTAGCTACTGGTGAGACTTTAGTTAAGGGATTTTTGCCAAGTGCGGACTGTTTGGCTACGATCGATTGCTTTCGGAAAATGGGAATTGCAATCGAAATGACAAATGACAAAGGTCAAATGTCAAATGAAGGTAAAATTATTATAAGGGGGAAGGGGTTGCGGGGACTTGAGAAACCAAAAAGTGTATTAAATGTTGGAAACTCAGGGACAACGATTCGGTTGCTCTCCGGGATTTTAGCTGGGCAGGGGTTTTCTTCTGAAATTACTGGTGATTCCTCTATCCAAAAGCGGCCGATGATGAGAATTGTTAAACCTTTGCGGGAAATGGGAGCGGCTATTTCTGGGAAAGGAAAAGGAAGAGGAGAAGGAAGAGGGGAAATCTATGCTCCGCTTTTGATCTCTGGCCAAAAACTTAAAGGGATAACTTATGAACTACCGGTTGCTTCAGCTCAGGTTAAGTCGGCTGTTCTTTTGGCCGGGCTTTTTGCTGATGGGAAAACAGAGGTTATTGAGAAAAACAAATCTCGTGATCATACCGAGCGGATGATGGAATACTTGGGACTAGGTACTGGGTGTCAGGTGTTAGGTATGGGGGAGTTTCAGGCTAAAGAGATTGATATTCCCGGTGATCTTTCATCTGCTGCGTTTTTTATTGTGGCTGCGCTCTTAACTCCTAGCTCTGAACTTACAATACATAATGTAGGTTTAAATCCAACTAGGACCGGAATTATTGATGTGCTGCATCGGATGGGGGCAACGTTTGAGGTTTTTGATGAGCAGATAATCTCGGGAGAACCCAAGGGAAATGTAAAATGTAAAATGAAGAATGAAAAATTGAAAGGGATTAAGATCTCAGGTGAGATTATTCCTCGAATAATTGATGAGTTTCCAATTATTGCCGTGGCAGCTACTCAAGCCGAGGGGATAACTGAAATTCGCGGAGCAAGGGAACTTCGAGTTAAAGAATCTGATCGGATTAAGACGATTGCTTCTGAGCTTAGAAAGATGGGGGCCAAGATCAAGGAATTAGATGACGGGATGATTATTGAAGGGCCAGTTAAGCTTCACGGTACAAAGGTTAAATCTTATGGTGATCATCGGATTGCCATGTCGCTGGCAATTGCCGGATTAATTGCAGAGAGTGAGACAGTGATTGACGATACTGCTTGTATTGAAACTTCTTTCCCTGGGTTTGAGGGCTTACTTGAGAAAACACAGTCTTAAAAACTGGCTGCTTACCCCCTAATTCCCTTTTAACCTTTTTAAAAGGATAACATTCTCCACATGCGGAGTATGTGGAAACATATCCAGCGGCTGGTACTTTTCGATTTCATAGCGAAATTCTTTTAATATCTCGATATCGTGGTGCTGGGTATCAGGGTTACAGGAGACATAGACGATCTTTTTTGGTTTAATCTCACCGATTTTATGCAAAACTTTTTTGTGGACACCAGGGCGGGGGGGATCTAGGATAAGGAGGTCAAGGGCATTAAGGGAATCAAGGACATCAAGGCTTTTTTCCGCCCGACCAGCGATTGCTGAATAATTGGTAATCCCGTTTAATTTAGCGTTATCTTCTGACAGTTTAGCTGCTGGCTCGTTTTCTTCAACGCCAACAACCTGCTTAGCTTTGTCAGCGAGTGATAGCCCAATGCTCCCTGTCCCTGAATATAGATCAAGGAGGGTTTTGCCACCTTGCAAATCAGCAAAATCTTTGATGATCTCCAGTAGCTTTTCCGCGGCATGGGTATTGGTTTGAAAAAATGACTGGACCGGTATTTTAAATTTCAAATCGCCAAGTTTTTCGATTAAGTGGTCTTGGCCGCAGACAGCCTGGACTTCGCCGTAGGAGCGGTCGGCTGGGGACAGGTTGATGCTCCAAGTAATTCCTGAGACCAAATCCTGGACCTTCTCCCAAAGCTCATCAAGCGGGAAGATAGTTTTGTCAGAAGTTATGATATTCAGGACAGTATTTTTAACATTTTTCCCTTCGCGGATGACGACATGCCTCATCGGGCCACGAGTTTTGTTGAGTGGAGCGTAGATATAACCATCCAGCTTTTTAAACTGCATAAAATAGCGCAAACGGTCAAGGATTTTATTGCTTGCTTCAGACAAGAGCCAGCATTTTTCAATATTAATAATCTCAAATTTACCTTTTTTAAGGCCGATAGTGTAATTGGGCCCAAAAGCATAATCCATTCTATTGCGATAGAAGAAAATTTCTGGTGAAGAAATTATGGGAGAACATTCGCCAAAGAGAGCTTTAACTTTTGCCTCTTTTTCTGCTAATTGCTGCTCGTAAGGTATATTTTGAAACTTACAGCCGCCACATTCGCCCAAATACTGGCATTTAGCGGTCATAAGAAAAAGTTAATTATCCCGACACTTGCAGCCCACAGAATTAAAGAAGCAATAGTTGTCCCAATCGTAGCGCAGATAATAGTTGGCAGCCAAGGCAGGCCCAGCAAGTAAGCCGCAACACAACCAGTCCATACTCCTGTTCCTGGAAAGGGAATAGCTACAAACAAGGTTAGCCCCACCAGCTCAAAATCAGCAATTATTTTGCTCTTTGACCTTGTTCGCGCGAAAAGCCAGTTGAAAAATTTATCAAAGCTAGGAATTTTGCGAAGTTTTTCTGTTGCAGTATTCAAAAACCACAAGATTGGGATAATTGGCAGGATACTGCCGACAATACTTAAAATAATTACTTTGAAGGGAGCGAGTTTGAGCATGATTATGCCGATTGGAACTGCCCCTCTAACCTCAACTACTGGAGCAGCGGCTGTGATAAAAACAATTAGCTCTTTTGGTAGGCCACGTAGTAGTTCAACTAGGAACATCTACTTTTTGAGCCAGCCCATCATAGCGCGAAGTTCGGCGCCAACTTTTTCGATTTTGTGATCGCGATCTTTTTGGCGCAGCTCGTTAAAGTTTTTGCAGCCTTCTTTGTTTTCTTTGAGCCACTCTCTGGCAAAGGCCCCGGTTTGAATACGTTTCAGTGCTTTTTGCATCTTCTTTTTGGTCTTATCGTCAATGATTTTTGGTCCAACAGTTAGGTCACCATATTCAGCCGTGTTGCTGATCGCTTTTCTCATTCCTTGCAAGCCTTGTTTGTAGATCAGATCAACAATTAGTTTTAATTCATGCACACATTCAAAATAAGCCATCTCTGGTTGATAGCCAGCTTCAACGAGAGTTTCAAACCCAGCCTTAACTAAGGAGCTGCAGCCGCCGCAAAGCACGGTCTGCTCGCCAAACAAGTCTGTTTCAACTTCTTCTTTAAAAGTTGTTTCAAAAACGCCAGCTCGTGTGCCGCCGATTCCTTTTGCATAGGCGAGAGCGGTCTCTTTAGCTTTGCCAGAGGCATCTTGATAAATTGCGATTAAGGCAGGGACGCCAGCTCCTTGCTGGTAGGTTTCACGTACCATAAAACCAGGTCCTTTTGGGGCAACCATGATCACGTCAACACCCTTTGGTGCTTTGATTGCTTTAAAATGAATGTTAAAACCATGGGAGAACATTAATGTTTTGCCAGGTTTCATATATTTTCTGATAGATTCCTTGTAAACTTTACCTTGGACTTCATCTGGGATCAAGACTTGGATAATATCACCTTTTTTTGCTGCTTCGGCAGCTGACATGACTTCAAAGCCTGCTTCTTGGGCATTTTTCCAGTTTGGTGTCCCTTCAACTTCAGCAATAATGACCTTTAAGCCAGAATCCTTCAGATTTTGACCTTGGGCGCCCCCTTGGTTGCCAAAACCAACTATTGCGATGGTTTTATCCTTTAGCGCTTCTAAATTTGCATCTCCGTCATAATATATTTTTGCCATTGTTTTGCTCCTTTTAGTAAAAAAATTACTTGAATTAATAGTATTATATCATTTTGCGAGGAAAGTTGGTAGCCTAGTTGGTTTAACCTTGCCCCAGCGCGATTTGGCCGGTGCGTACAAGCTCTTTGATGCCAAATTTTTCTAGCATCTTTTGCAGGTTTTCCACCTTGTCTTTTTCCGCTGAAATCTCGATGATTAGGGCATCTTCGGAAACGTCAACAATGGAGGCTTTGCAGATTTCCACAATTTGGGTTATCTCAGCTCGAGTCTTTTCAGTCGCGTGAACTTTAATCAAGGCCAGCTCTCTCTCAACTGACTCGTCTTTAGGCAAATCAAAGACCTTTAAAGTGTCGATTTGCTTATAAAGTTGTTTAATGATTTGCTCAAGTGTTTGCTCATCACCATCAGCCACAATGGTCATACGGGAAACCTTTGGGTCTTCGGTTTCACCTACAGCCAAGCTTTCAATATTAAACCCGCGGCGGGAGAAAAGTCCTGCCACCCGTTGTAATACTCCTGCTTTATTTTCTACAATTACTGATATTGTATGTTTCATTTTAATCTATTATCATCTGGTTGAGCGCTTGACCTGGTGGCACAAAAGGAAGTACGTTCTCTTCCTTAGCCACCGTAAAATCAAGCAAAACCGGACGATCCTTTATTTTCAATGACTCTTGCAAAGCCTTTTTAACCTCAGATTCTTTTTTAATTCTCATCCCTACGGCGCCGTAAGCCTCAGCTATCTTAACCAGGTCAGGATTAGAGCACAGATTAGTTGCCGAATATCTTTTATCATAGAGCAATTCTTGCCATTGCCGAACCATACCTAGAAAACCGTTGTTAAGCACGGCAATTTTAATTGGCAACTTATGAATTACAGCCGTGGCCAGCTCCTGGATATTCATTTGAATACTGCCGTCACCCGCAATATTGAAAACCGTCTTGCCTGGCGCGGCAAACTGGGCGCCGATTGAGGCTGGAAAGCCATAACCCATGGTGCCAAGTCCGCCGGAAGAGACCCAGGTCCTGGGTTTTTTGAATTTAAGATATTGGCAAGCCCACATCTGGTGCTGGCCCACCTCGGTGCAGTAGATAGCATCCCCTTTGGTCACCTCATCAATCATTTCAATGACATATTGCGGCTTGATCTGGCCGTCTTTTTTGTAGGAGAGGGGGTACTTCTTTTTCCACTCAGCAATTTGTTTAAGCCAAGCGTCATGTTTGTTGCCTTCTGGTTTGATTTTTTCTAAAAGATCTTTGAGCACTTGTTTTACGTCGCCAACAACCGGCACATCGGCGCGTACATTCTTGCCGATTTCAGCCGGGTCAATGTCAATATGGATATGTTTGGCTTTAGGCGCAAAGCTGGCCAGGTGGCCGGTTACCCGG
>JBDRMQ010000165.1:0-2137 GCA_043811955.1 bacterium
ATCTACTAACCTACAAGTAAGCTTGAGCGCATCATAAACCAAAAGCTTACCAGCTAAAGAGTTTCCTTGGCCCAAGATCAACTTTACCGCCTCCCCTGCCATAATAGACGCAATCACGCCAACTGCCGGCGGAAAAACACCGAGTTCTTTTTGGGGGACATTGGGCGCCTTCCCAAAAACACAACGCAAACATGGACCCTCTGGCTTGATCACCATCACCTGGCCTTCATACTGAAAAATCGCGCCATGAACCAAGATTTTTCCGGCCTTAACACAAGCATCATTGACTAAAAAGCGGGTCTCAAAGTTATCAGCACAATCAGCTACTAAATCATAACCTTGGATAATTTCGTCAATATTTTCTTTAGTCAGCCTTAAAACATAAGTCTTAATTTTAATTTCTGGATTTGCCTGGTCAAGCTTTTCTTTAGCCAGCAAAGCTTTTTCTTGCCCAACATCATCGGTTGAATAAAGTATCTGTCGGTGAAGATTAGAAGTTTCCAGTTTATCAGAATCAACCAGCCCCAATTCCCCAATGCCCATCCTGGCTAAATAAGTAGCAACAACAGAGCCCAAGCCCCCCACCCCAACCACCAAAACTTTAGCCCGGCCTAGTTTTGCCTGGTCAAATTCCGGCAAAATTATTTGCCTGCGATATCTCTCCATCAGCCGCCTGCCATAAATTTGATTAGTTCAACCTCGTCACCATCATCAATGATATGCTCGTCGTATTTTTCTTTAGGCACAATCTCATGGTTAATTTGGACCACAGTCAGCTCGGGCTTAAAACCGTGATTTTCGAGCAGCTTGGCCACAGTTATTTTACCGGTCATCTCTTTAAGCTCACCGTTTACTCTAATCGCCATCTTCATCAACCTCCTATAAAAGCGCGATCCCAATCCTTGAAAACTGGCTCATACCCTTTTTGGCTAATTGCCGCCATAACTTCACTCAGCGGACGCTGGTCAGAGACCGCAAATTGCTCTTTGGCCAGGCAATTAGAATAGCCGCCAGGCGAAGTTTTTGACTCAGCGCTCATCTGGGTTATGCCCAGGGGGATTAAACTATCGCGCAATCTGGCCGGCTCTCTAGTTGAAATGACCAAACCCACTGTTGGCAACCTCAGCCTTAAGCTGCAAACCATCTCAACCAGCTCACGGTCTGAAACCGGATATGGCGGTTTAAACCCTGCGCCAGAGTTTTTTAATCTTGGAAAAGAGATCGAAATTTGTGAGCGCCAGAATTTTTTCTTTAAATAAGCCGCATGCTCAACTAAAGCCTTCATTTCTTCCTGCCAGGGAGCCAGGCCTAAAAGCGCACCAATATTTAACCGGTAAAACCCTGCCCTGCCCGCCCTCTCTGGCGTTTCCAAACGATAATCATAATCAGACTTTGCTCCCCTGGGATGATATTTTTTATAAAGCTCCCTATTATATGTTTCCTGATAAATAGTTAAGCCGTCCACGCCGGCCGTAAATAGTTCACGATATTCTTTTTCAGAAAGCGGGAAGATTTCCAGCGAGATAGATTCAAACTTTTTGTGCAGCCTGCCGACTATCTCTTTCAAATACTCAATCGTTATCTTGTCCCGTTTCTCACCGGCAACTAAGAGAAGATGGCGAAACCCTTTTTGATAGAGAATATCTGCTTCAGCCAAGACTCGATCTGCCGAAAGCATCTCCGCACCTTTATTATTATTAAACCCACAGTAAACACATTCATTATCACATTCGTTGTTTAAATACAGTGGTATATAAAGGAGCATCGTCCGGCCAAAGTGTTTAAGGGTCAACGCCCGCGCTTTTTGGGCCATGGACTCCAGTTCTATCATTGCAAAAACCCGGTTAACGGTGAGGAAGCTGAAGCTTTTCGCTGCGGGGCATTTAGGCCGACTTCAAAAGCAGTCCGGCCAGCCTCAACTGCCTGCTTAAAAGCATGGGCCATTTTAACTGGGTCAGACGCTATGGCAATCGCGGTATTAACCATCACCGCGTCAGCGCCCAGCTCCATCGCTTCTGCGGCATGAGAAGGAGCCCCAATTCCTGCATCAACAATTACAGGAACATTAGCCTGCTCAATAATTATTTTAATCGCCTCACGGGTTGTTAAACCTTGATGAGACCCAATTGGGGAACCA
>JBDRMQ010000166.1:0-2195 GCA_043811955.1 bacterium
ATCTACTAACCTACAAGTAAGCTTGAGCGCATCATAAACCAAAAGCTTACCAGCTAAAGAGTTTCCTTGGCCCAAGATCAACTTTACCGCCTCCCCTGCCATAATAGACGCAATCACGCCAACTGCCGGCGGAAAAACACCAAGTTCTTTTTGGGGGACATTGGGCGCCTTCCCAAAAACACAACGCAAACATGGACCCTCGCCAGGCTTAATCATCATAACCTGTCCTTCATATTGAAAAATTGCACCGTGGATCAAAGGTTTTTTCATCCGGAGACAAGCGTCATTGGCTAAAAATCTGGTTTCAAAGTTATCCGCGCAATCAACAACCAAATCATAACCTTGGATAATCTCGTCAATATTATCTTTGGTTAACCTTAAAGCATACGGCTTAATTTTTACTTCTGGGTTAGCTGCTTGAAGTTTTTGTTGAGCCACTAAAGCTTTGTCTTGCCCAAGCTCATCGGTTGAATAAAGAATTTGACGATGAAGATTAGAAGTTTCCAGCTTATCAGAATCAACCAAGCCAAGCTCCCCAAAACCCATCCTAGCCAAATATGTTGCGACAACTGATCCAAGCCCCCCAACCCCCAACACCAAACACCTCGCCACTTTTAATTTAGCCTGGCCTTCTTCTCCAAACTCCGGCAAGATTATCTGTCTTCGATACCTTTCCATCAGCCGCCTGCCATAAATTTTATTAACTCGACTTCATCCCCATCATTGACAATATGCTTGTTATATTTTTCTTTGGGCACAATCTCTTTGTTTATTTGGACCACAGTCAATTCAGGTTTTAAATCATGATTTTTAAGCAGCTTAGCCACAGTTATTTCTCCGGTCATCTCTTTTAGCTCACCATTAACAATAATTGCCATGTTTTATCCTCCTATAAAAGCACGGTCCCAGTCTTTAAAAACCGGCTCATAACCTTTAGCGCCAATCGCAACCATAACTTCTTCAACTGAGCGCTGGTCAGAGACCTCAAACTGCTCTTTGGCCAGGCAATTGGAATAGCCGCCAGGTGAAGTCTTGGACTCTGCGCTCATTTGCGTTATGCCAAGTGGAATTAAACTATCACGCAAGCTGGCTGGCTCCCTGGTCGACACGACTAAACCAACAGTCGGCAACAAAACCCTTAAACGACAGATCATCTCCACCAAATCCCGGTCAGAAACAGGATATGGCGGTTTGAATTTTGAGCCAGAATTCTTCAGCCTGGGAAAAGAGATTGAAATTTGTGAGCGCCAGAACTTTTTCTTTAAATATGCCGCATGCTTGGCTAAAGCTTGAATTTCTTCTTGCCACGGAGCAAGCCCAAGAAGTGTTCCAATATTAAGCCTGTAAAAACCAGCCTGCCCTGCCCGCTCCGGAGTCTCCAGCCGGTAATCATAATCAGCTTTTGCCCCCTTGGGATGATATTTTTTATAAAGCTCGCGATTATATGTTTCCTGGTAAATAGTCAAGCCATCCACCCCGGCTTCGAACAGAATGCGATACTCATCTTCTGACAGCGGAAAGATTTCCAGCGAAATTGATTCAAACTTTTCATGAAGCCGGCTAACGATTTCTTTTAGGTATTCAATAGTTATCTTATCCCGTTTTTCTCCTGAGACTAAGAGAATGTGGCGAAAACCTTTTTGATAAAGCAGGTCTGCTTCATTTAGAACTTCTGGGACCGAAAGAGTGATTTTGGAAACCTGAGAATCCTGGAAACCTGCGACTGAACGTCGCGGTTTCCAGGAGAGATCATTCGTAAACCCGCAATAAACACACTCGTTGTCACACTCATTATTAAGATAAAGGGGAACATAGAGCAAAATTGTGCGGCCAAAATGTTTAAGCGTTAACTCTTGCGCTTTTTGCGCCATTGACTCAAGATCAATCATTGCAAAAATCCGGTTAAAGGGGAAGAAGCTGAAGCTCTGCTTTGGGGAGACTTCAAGCCAACTTCATAAGCGCCGCGACCAGCTTGAACTGCCAGCTTAAAAGCCTCTGCCATTCTAATTGGATCAGCAGCTATGGCAATCGCGGTATTAACCATCACCGCGTCTGCGCCCAGCTCCATCGCTTCTGCGGCATGAGAAGGAGCCCCAATTCCTGCATCAACAATTACAGGAACATTAGCCTGCTCAATAATTATTTTAATCGCCTCACGGGTTGTTAAACCTTGATGAGACCCAATTGGGGAACCA
>JBDRMQ010000167.1:0-2161 GCA_043811955.1 bacterium
AACCACTTTAAATTGATTGTTGGTTCTTCTCCGTTAGGAGTGATGGGGGAGTAATCCCTCCTATTCCTGGGACTGATCCTTTCCCAATAGTGTTTGCTGTTGTTGCCCCTGTTGTTTTTTAATAATACGGTGGTAGAATTAAAGTTAATGACTAAAAAACTAAACAAGACTTATGCTGAAATTATAGGAACAGGGTCTGCTCTCCCTCCTCATAAATACACGACTCATGAAATGAAAAAATATTTCCCTCAATTAGATGTTGAAGATGCACTTAAGCAAATTGGAGTAAAGACAAGATATTTTGTGAGAGATTTTGAGACTGATAATGTTTCTCATCATAATTCTGAGTTGACTTGCGAGGCGGCCCGAGCGGCATTGGATGATGCAGGACTTGATGTTGCTGACTTACAACTAATTGTTACAGCTACAGCTTCACCAGATTACTCTGTTCCCAACATGGCTTGTCAGGTTCAACAAATATTAGGAGCAAAAAAGGCGGTTGCTACTGGTATTTTGTCTGGGTGTGGTGGTTTTACACATGCCTTAACTATTGCTAGTCAATTTATTGAAAATGGCTACTGCGAGACGGCGCTAGTAACGGGAAGTGAAGTTTTGTCCCCGTATTTAGATTTTTCTCATCCAAAGTGTGTTGAAGCCCAAGTTACAAACGCAGCTATTTTCGGGGATGGAGCTGGCGCGGTAGTATTAAAAGCAAATAAGCATGGGGAAGCTGGGATAATAACTAACTATATTGGGAGTAATGGCGAGAAAAACCCTCTTGTTATGCATTGTGGTGGATCGAAATCAAGACCAAATAGAGAGAAACTTGAGGATGGTTTGCATTTTTGGGATTTAAACCTTAGGCGGGTTTTAGCTTTGACGCCTAGGTATATGATAGAAGCTACCAACGAGATTCAACGCAAGAGTGATATTAAACTTAATGATATCGATTGGGTTATTCCTCACCAACCAGCAATGCCTCTTGTTAGGCATTTTGCAAAAAAAATTAAATATCCATTGGATAAAATGGTTGTTCATCTTGAAGAAGTAGGGGATACCGCAGATGCTTGCTTGCCTATTTCTCTGGATAGAGCGAATAAGATGAAGCAGTTTAAAAAAGGAGAACTAATTCTTTTAGTCGCAGCAGGAGCTGGTTGGATGTATGGTGCAAATCTGATAAAGTGGTAGGGTCATGAGTCCAATTACTTTATATCAAGTGTTTTCTTTTGTCTTGCCTTTTGTTATTGGCTTATTTATTCTTTTGGAAAGACCTCGAAATGTAATTAATCGAATTTTTTTCTTTTTGAGTCTTGTTATTACAGGATATGCAGGGGCTAATTTTTTAATAGAATATCAAACCTTTACCCTTAGTGATCCTACTTTTGCTTACAAACTAGCAATATTTTTTGCTTCGCTTAATCCTCCAGCATTAGTCTTGTTTTCATGGTATTTTCCAAGACTTAATTCTAAGGTAACTATTGGCAAAACCTTGTTTGTTTGGGGTATTGCTTTGTTTTTTACTTCTTTTTCTTTTTCAAATTTTTATGTCAAAAATATTGACGTTTTACTTGGTATACGATTTATCGATTTTGGTTTTTTGTATTCTGTTTTTGCTATTAACTTTTGTATACTGGTTGGGTATAGTTTTTTCCATCTTCTTAATGTTTATAATAATTCCGAATCAAAGGTTGAAAAAAAACAAATTAAAATAGTTTTAATTGGATTAGTCATTTCCTACAGTGTTGGTTCTGTTTTTAGTTTGCTTTTGCCTGTATTTTTCCGTTATTCTGTGACTGAGTTTATTGGCCCGATCGGGCCTTTGATCTTAGTTTTGTTCATGGCCTATGCGATCACAAAGCTCGAACTAATGGACATCCGTGTGGCTATCACCCGCTCAGTGGCCTACGGCATTGTTGGTCTTTTACTTATTGCCTCTTTCTTTGGCTTAAATTTCTTCCCTATGCCAACCCTTATTCTAATGATCGCCAATGCTTCCCTCGGTATCTTCTGGGCCTTTGTGGCGCGCAGGATTCGCACCTTTATCCAAACCCCACTCGAAGAAAAGTGGATCACTGACTTCTATGATTCAGATAAGCTGGTCAACAAGATTGCTAAAAGCTTGGCCCCGATTATTGAAAAGGAAGATGCTTGCCAGCTGATC
>JBDRMQ010000168.1:0-9544 GCA_043811955.1 bacterium
TAAACTTTCTCCCGCGGTTAGTCGTATCTACATGATTTTCTTGGTCATCGTGACTATCGCGATTATTTTCGCGATGTATAAAATCTAATTTTTTGGATTATAGCCTTTAAGCCCAATATATTTGGCGCCGCTGCCAAGTTCTTCTTCAATTCTCAGTAATTGATTATACTTAGCAACCCGCTCTGATCGGGCAGGGGCGCCGGTTTTGATCTGGCCGGAATTTGTCGCGACAGCTAAATCGGCAATCGTGGTGTCTTCAGTCTCTCCACTGCGATGAGAGGTCATAAAGGTGTAGCCAGCTTCAGTCGCCATCTCCATAGCATAAAGGGTTTCAGAGATGGTCCCGATCTGGTTAAGTTTAATTAAGATCGAATTGCCAACCCCTTGCTTAATCCCTTTTTTCAAAAAGTCTGGGTTAGTGACAAATAGGTCGTCCCCAACCAGCTGGATCTTTTTGCCTAATTTATTAGTTAAGATCTTCCAGCCTTGCCAATCTTTTTCTGATAGACCATCTTCAATTGAGATGATCGGATATTTTGAGACCCAATCTTCATACATAGCAACCATTTCCTCCGAGGTTAAAGCTTTTCCTTCACTTTTTAGTTGGTACTTGCCATCTTTGTAAAACTCAGATGAAGCAGGGTCCAAAGAGATAAAAATATCTTTGCCCGGGGTGTAGCCAGCCTTTTTAATGGCTTCCATGATAATCCCAATGGCTTCTTCGTTCTTGGTCAGTTTTGGCGCGAAACCACCCTCATCACCAATTGTGGTCGCAAAACCTTTTTCTTTTAAAACTTTCTTCAAGGTTTGATAAATTTCTGCTCCAGCGCGCAGGGCTTCAGAGAAACTTGGCATTCCGGCCGGAGAGATCATGAACTCCTGGCATTCAATGTTCCAGCCGGCGTGGGCCCCGCCGTTCATCACGTTCATGTTCGGGACAGGTAGCGTGACAGCTGCGTCCCCGCCAATATATTTGAACAATGATACGCCGTAGGCTTTAGCTGCGGTGTGGGCAACAGCCAGGGATACGCCAAGAATTGCGTTAGCCCCTAATTTGCTTTTGAATTCTGTACCGTCAAGCCCCAGCATCAGGTTATCAATTTTTAATTGTTGGTGCACCGACATGCCGATTAGTTTTGGCGCGATGATTTCGTTAACATTCTTGACTGCGGTGTAGACCCCTTTGCCGCCAAAGCGTTTATCTTCTTTATCTCGAAGTTCTAAGGCTTCGTTTTCACCGGTTGAAGCACCTGATGGTACCGCTGCCCGGCCAACTGTGCCATCCTTTAAAGTTACATCAACCTCAATTGTTGGATTGCCGCGAGAGTCAATGATTTGCCTCGCAACGATCTTTTCGATTTTCGCCCCAGATTTTGCCCGATCAATGAAAAAGTAGTCTTTTTTTAGTCTTACCATTATATATAAGCCCCTTTCGTTGGTTAATTATTAGTTCCCCACACTTAAGGGTGGGGAATCGGAACAACAATATTAGTATATCGTAAATAAAGGTTAGAAATCAAGACAGGCCCAGCAGCCTCATTCTGGTGATTAGCGAGGTTCGTGGGGTTTTGAGGGACTTTGCGGCTAGGGAAAGATTTCCCTTGCTCTCCTTTAGGGCTTGAGCAATGATATTTTTTTCAAAGATTTCCAAACTTGTTTTTAGGCAGGTCTCTGGATTAGCTCCGCTTTGGAGGGGGAGGTCGGACAATTCAATTGTTTTTCCCTTGGCCAGCACAACCACTCGTTCAATTAGGTTTTGCAGCTCACGTACATTTCCTGGCCAATCATAGTTTACCAGGGCAGATAAGGCTTCTTTAGAAAAGCTGTTAACTTTTTTATTCAGGAGCTTGTTATATTTATTAATAAAATATTCAACAAACAAGGGGATGTCGGTTGATCGCTCCCGCAATGGGGAAAGATTTACAGGGATAACATTGAGGCGATAATATAGGTCATGGCGGAATCGGCCATTTTCAATTTCTTTGGCAAAATCAATATTTGTGGCTGAAATTAGGCGAACATCAATTGGAATCCCTTTTTCAGAGCCAACACGCTCAATAATTCTATCTTCCAAGACCCTTAAAAGCTTTGCCTGCATAGGGGCTGGCATGCAGCCGATCTCATCCAGAAAAAGGGTGCCGCCATCAGCCAGCTCAAATTTACCAAGTTTTCGCTCAAGGGCTCCAGTAAATGAGCCTCGCTCATGGCCAAAGAGGTCGGATTCAAATAAGTTTTCTGGGATAGCAGCGCAGTTAACTGTAATAAATGGTTTATGCGCTCGTCTGCTTTTTTTGTGGATAGCACGAGCCACCAGTTCTTTGCCGGTCCCTGATTCACCATGGATTAAAACCGTGCTGTCAGTTGGGGCAACGCTCTCAATAGTTTCAAAGAGTTTTTTCATCTGGGGTGTTTGGCCGATTAGATCAAAGAACGATGTTATCTCTTTTAAAGATTCTCGCAAGGAAAGGTTTTCTCTTACTAGTTCGCTTTTTTCTAAGGCCTTTTGGATCAAAATAGTTAATTCCTTAACCTCAAATGGCTTGATAACATAGTCATAGGCCCCTAGTTTCATGGCCTCAACTGCTGAAGTAATATCTTTTGACGCGGTTATCATAATAACTGGCAAATTCGGCTCTAATTCTTTGATTTTTGCCAAAACTTGCAAGCCATCCATTTCTGGCATACGAATATCCAGTAAGACAAGTGAAATTGCTTGGTTTTGAATCGTCCGCAAAGCCTCTTTGCCATTTGACGCGACAAGAAGCTTAAATTTTTTGCCTAAGATAGACTTATATGTTTCTAATAAATCATTGTCATCATCAATGGCTAAAATAGAGGCTGGGGAAGATATTGTCATAAAAAAGTCTATCATGCCCTTTAAAAGCTTGTCAAACAGGGGAGATGGGTGCTAAGATTTCCAAATATGGCTTTTTTGTTTGACTCGCTTTTTTTAACTTCAATCGCCTCCCTTGGTTTGGGCATTTTTGTTTTTTTAAAGGGAAATAAAAAGCTGCCTAATATAACCTTGGCCTTGCTTTCAGTCTCAATTGCCTTGTGGTGTTTTGCTCAATTTGTTGGGGGGCTTTTAGTTGATAAAGGATTTATTTTGCTTTGGACACGCTTTGGCATCGCGGCTGCATGTTTTATTCCAGTGTTTTTTCTCCATTTTATCCTGAGTTTGATTGATCGGGCGCGCAAAGAGGGTAAATTGATCTTTTTTGTCTATCTGCTGGGTTTTGTTTTTCTGGGGCTTGATTCGACCAAGCTCTTTGTGGCTGATGTGGCCCTAACCCCTGATTATGGATATTATCCCCAAGCTGGCCTTGTTTATCCTTTCTTTGCTGTTTTTATTTTTGGCATTTTTATTTTTTCTTTTGTTCGTTTAGTTTTTGGGCTCTGGCAAAGCACTGGTGAGAAAAAAAACCAGTTGTTTTATGTTTTTATCGCCTGTTTGATCTCTTTCTTAGGCGGTATAACTACTTTTTTCCCAATTTGGCATGTTAATTTTCCGATCCTAACCCATTATGTTTTGCCGGTCTATATTTATATTACGGTTTATGCCATTGTGAAACATAAGCTTCTTGAGATATCGGTAATTATTCGTGAAGGTTTGATTTACACAACTTTGACCCTTTTGTTTGCCGGGTTTTATGTTTTAACCGTATTATTTGCCAATTCATTTATGCAAAGCTCTGGTTTTATAGGGCCGTTTTTTTCTAATTTAATTGTGGTCTTTATCTCGGTGCTGGTCTTTTTGCCCTTGAGGGACCGGGTCCAAAAGTTGGTTGACCGGATTTTTTATCGAGGAGAATACCGTTACCAGAAAACAATTGATAACCTTTCGGCCGAGAACCGCCGACTTTTTCAAAGCCTGCTTCGAGCCGATAAATTGACCGCGCTGGGAACGTTGGCAGCTGGCATGGCGCATGAGATCAAGAACCCCTTGGCTTCAATTAAGGGGATGACCCAGGTTTTAGAAGAGAACCTTAATGATCCGGTCTTCATCGCGAAGTATCAAGAAGTGATTGAGCGGCAAATTAACCGCTTAAATGGGATTGTTGAAAAATTGCTAAAGTTTGGCCAGCCGCAAAAACTAGCGATCACTCGGGTAAATTTAAAAGGGATTATTGAAGATGTTTTAAGTTTGCTTGAAAATCAGATAAATAAAAGTGACATCAAAGTAGAGCAAAAGCTTTTGAGCGAACTGGAAATAGAAGGGGACGCGGGCGAGCTGGCCCAGGTTTTTATGAACTTATTTTTGAACGCGGTCCAGGCTATGCCTGAGGGGGGAAGATTATTGATCGCGGCGGTTTTACAGGGGCCTCGGGTTGATATAGAGGTAACTGATTCCGGGGGAGGGATTGCCCCGCAAAACCTGGGCAAAATATTTGATCCCTTTTTTACGACCAAGGGTGATGGCACAGGGATGGGGCTGGCGGTTGCGTATAGGATTATTAAAGAGCATAATGGTGAAATTCTAGTTGAGAGTAAACAAGGATTGGGGACAACTTTTAAAATATGGCTACCTATAAAACTTGTGCCATTAGCATAAAAACAGCCCCTTTTGCTGAAGCTGATAAACTAGTCACTCTTTTTACCGAGCGTTATGGAAAGGTGAAGGCTATTGCCAAGGGGGCGCGGCGGATCCCATCAAGGTTGGGGGGGAGAGTTGAAACTTTTACTTTTGCTGATTATTTTATTGTTTCTGGTCGCAGCCTTGATATTATTACCGAGGCAGAGGTTAAAGAAACTTTTCAATTTATTAGAGAAAAAGAAAACCTCCTTGCCGCGGCTATATATATGATAAAATTGGTTGATTCTGGCACAGTGCTGGGGCAGCCCAACCCAGAATTATTTGACTTGCTGCTTCATTCCCTGGCCAGGTTTAAGAAAACGACCGATGCCCGGGGAGTGGCCAGAGATTTTGCCAGTGATTTTGTCGTACTTGAGGGGATTGACGACGAAGGCCTTGATCCGATCGAAGCGTTAAGCAACCATACGGGTAAGGATTTACGTTCATGGTAGCCAGTTTTAGAAAAGTTTTATCAAATTTTGGTTTTTTGTCATTGTGGTTTGGTCAGCTTAACTCCCAATTAGCTGACAGGGTCTTTGTTTATGTCTTGATGATCTTAGCCTACAACCTCACCCACACAAATTTAGGGGTCGCGGTGCCGCTCTTGGCCTTTGGTATCCCTTCAGTCCTGTTTGGCCCGCTAGCTGGGGTCTTTGTTGATAAGTGGGACCGCAAAGCCATCTTGATTATTACTTCAATCATCAGGGGCTTGTTAATTCTTTTGATTATCCCTTTAATTAATGAGTCAATGGTTTTAATTTTTGCGATCAGCTTCCTGCTTTATACTGCCACCCAATTTTTCGCGCCAGCAGAGAGCTCCTCAATCCCTGAGTTGGTTAATAAAGATGACCTGATTGTAGCTAATTCTTTGTTTATGATCACCTGGATGGGGGCCTCGGTAATTGGCTTTGGACTTGGTGCCCCTTTAGTTAACTTATTTGGTAATCAAGGGACCTTTGTTGCGGCTGCGCTGCTCTATTTTGTAGCTGCGATTGTGATTGCTCTCGTGCCGCTTAAACCCTTAAAAAAAGAGACTAAGGAAAAAGATCATCCTATTCTTAAAGATTTATTTTTTGGGCTCGAATTTGTCCGTCATCATCAGATAGTGCGCTACTCGCTTTATAAGTTGTTTGTTGCTACTGCTGCGATAGCAATTGTCTCTTTGCTCGCAATTTCATATGCAGAAGAGGTCTTAAATATTGGACAGCAGAACTTTGGTTATTTGATCTTCGCGGTTGGCGGGGGGATGTTTTTGGGGATGGGGCTCTTGGAGCGGCTGCGCAAGGTTATGAAGAAAGGGACAATTGTTATTGTCAGTTTTGTTGTTTCCGGCTTGTCACTAGTAGCGATTGGCCAGATTAATGATCTTTACTGGGCCTTGTTTTTTATTTTTCTGCTTGGGGTGGGGAACATTTTTATCACCTCATCAATCCAAACGATCCTGCAGCAGCATATCCCGCGCCAGATAAGGGGGCGGGTCTTTGGTATCCAAAACATGTTGATCAGCTCTGCCTTTGTTTTTCCGGTAATTTTAGCCGGCTGGCTGGCTGATATTTACGGGATCCAAGCGACTATGGGGGGGGTGGGGTGGATTGTGCTGGTGGCTGGCGGCATGGGGATCTTTTTTAAAAAGTTTAGGGCGGTATGAAGACCTGCAACTACTATGTGACTTTGCGCTGCAACGACACCTGCGAATTTTGTCCGATCTGGCAGGATGAAAACCTTAAAAAAATTGAAGAAAAATCCTTTGGCCTCAACCAACTAAAAAAACTTAATGTCTCAACCCTTAATATTACTGGTGGTGAGCCGCTCTTGCGCATTGATCTGCCTCAAATCTTGAAGCAGGCAAAAGAGACAGGTTTTAAGGTTAACCTTACTACTAATGGGATCCTCTTAGGCGAGAAGGTTGGTTTGTTGGGTGGATTGGTGGATGGGTTAATGGTCTCGCTTGATTATCCAACTGCCGAAATGCATGACCGCAGTCGCGGGGTAGAGTGTTTTAATGAAGTGATTGATGGGATAAAATTAGCAAAAAATTCTGGTCTGGCGCCGATAATTAATTTTACGATGACCCGCGACAGTGTACTCTATCTGCCGGAGATGATTGATCTGGCAGAGACATTAAGGGTTTTTATCCAGCTTTTGCCGGTATATGATAATTTTGGCACCCAAGGGTTTGCAGAGGAGACAATCAAGCACATCAAGTATTACAGCCGGCGCAGAAATGTTTTGCTTAATTTAGCCCTGCTGGATTTGGTTAAAAACAAAGGGAACAAAACCCTTTGGCCGCGCTGCAGGGCTAGCCAGACTACTGTGACGATCTTGCCTGACGGCCGCCAAGTTTCACCTTGTTTTTTTAATCAAGAGGGGAGGGAGGGGAGGGCTGATATTTGTTCTTCTTGCATGCGATTTTCCTATATGCTACCATCTTTTTCACATGGTTTTGATAAGTATTATTGGCTTAATAAGTATTCAAATTATTTAAATAGGAGGAAAATGAAATGAAGATATGTATGGTGGTCCCGTTCTTTTATCCGCACACAGGTGGTACAGAAAAATATGTTAAAGATTTATCAATTGCCCTGCTGAATGATGGTCATGAAGTAACTGTTATCTCGACTAATTTGCCAGCAGAGAAGAATGCCCCGGCTGAAGAGATGATGAATGGGTTTAAGGTTATTCGTTTGCCTGCTGACCTTAAGCTTAGCTATATTCCCGTTACCAAGAAAAAATTTGATCTCAAAATGCTAGAGGGGTATGACATAGTTCATGTCCACGTTCCATCTTTTGGCTTCTTGCGAGAAATTGTCGGAAAAGTCCCTCAGCCGGTTATTGTTACTTATCACTGTGACATTACAGTTTCAGAAAAATATATGGGCATTCCTGTCCCAGGCTTTTTAATCAAGTTGGTTGAGCATTCTTCTAATATTATGGCTCGCATGCTCTTGAAAAAAGCTGATGTTGTTTATAACACAACCAAGACCTATGCCGAAACTTCTCCTGTCTTAAGGCATATACCGAATGTGAAAAATATCCCGATCGGTATTTTTCATGACCATATTGATGAGATGCATAAGAAATTAGGGTTAACAGAAAAGGACAAGAAGCGCAACCAGATTTTATGGCTTGGCCGCATGGCAGGCAATAAGGGTTGTGATTACATGGTTAAGGCGATGCCCAGCATTCTCAAGGATTTCCCTGACACAAAGCTTGTTATCTGCGGTGATGGAGAAGAGAAGGCGCACATCAATGATTTGATTGATAAGTTTGGCATTAGAAAATCTATTGAGATGTACGGCATGGTCACGTTTGAAGAGATAGTCAGGATTTACTATTCATCACTGGTTTATGTTTTCCCTTCAATTAATAGGCTCGAGGCTTTTGGCATAGTCCAGCTTGAGGCTTTTGCCAACTACACCCCGGTAATTTGCACTGATATCCCAGGGCCAAACGCGGTCATGGATGTAGGGACGACAGGCTTGATAGTGCCTAAGCAGGATCCAAAAGCGATCTCTGACGCAGTGATCAAAATGCTCTCTAATCCTGACAAGGCAATTGAGATGGGGAAAGCTGGTAGAAAACTGGTTGAGACTAAATACCACTGGCCAGTTATTGTGAAGCAGGTCTTAGGGATTTATCAGGAAGGTTTAGCTAAAAAAGCTTGATGAAAATCCTAGTTACTGGCGGGGCTGGATTTATTGGTTCAAATGTGGTTGATGCTTATATCGAAGCAGGGCATGAAGTTGCTATTTTAGATAACCTCTCAACCGGCAAAAAGCAGAACCTAAACCCCAAAGCTAAATTTTTTGAAGTCGACCTTTGCGATCGAGCAAAAGTCTTTGAAACTGTTAAGTCTTTTTCCCCGGAAATAATGAATCATCATGCGGCTCAGATTGATGTCCGCAAGTCTGTGGCTGACCCTGTTTTTAATGCAGAGGTTAATGAGTTGGGAACTCTAAATCTGCTTGATGCAGCTGTCAAAAATAAGGTTAAAAAGATTATCTTTTCTTCAACTGGTGGGGCTTTATATGGTGAAGTAAAAGAAAGGGGTGGGGCAGAGGAAAATCATTTTCTTGAGCCGATCTCTCCGTACGCGATTACCAAGCGCTCGGTTGAAATGTACCTTTTTGCCTATCGGCAGCTTTATGGTTTAAATTTTACTGTGCTGCGCTACGGCAATGTTTATGGGCCAAGGCAAGACCCCTTAGGCGAAGCAGGGGTGATCGCGATCTTTTGTGGCAAGCTGCTCGCTGGTCAACAACCAATGATATATGGTGACGGCAAGCAACTGCGCGATTATGTTTATGTTGGCGATATCGCGGCAGTTAACCTGTTGGTTTTAATTAAAGGGGAGAACCAGATGTTTAATGTTGGTCGTGGGGTGGGGGTCTCGGTCAAGGAGCTTTTTGCAGAGCTTAAAAAGCAATTGATGTTTAAGGGTGAGGCTATTTATGCCCCTCCGCGAGCAGGGGAGCTCTTTCGCAGTGTTTTATCTGCCAAGAAAATCAAGAAACAGCTGGGCTGGGAGCCCAAGGTTGATATTAAAAAAGGATTGGAGATGACTTTGCAATGGGCAAAAAAGTAATTAAGAAAAAGATCCTTTACTTGTATTCAGACACCGGCGGCGGCCATCGAGCTTCAGCTAATGCCATTATGCAGGCGGCTGAGCAGTTGCGTGGTCAGGAGCTTGAACAGGAAAAAGTTGATGTCTTTTGTGAGTGTTCAAAGTTCTTAAATGTCTTTGCCAGGCTTTATGGCCCAGTTATTAACTATTCACCCAAAATGTGGGGGATGCTTTATTATTGGTTGGATGACAAGCGCAAGCTTGATCAGCTGGCCAAAATAGCCGGCCCGCTGATCCTGCCTGAATTGACTAAAATGATCAAGAAAAAAAAGCCTGACGTAATTGTTTCTGTCCACCCAATGGTCAACCATTTGACGATTAAGGCGATTAAGGATAGTAAATTAGAT
>JBDRMQ010000169.1:0-4442 GCA_043811955.1 bacterium
CTGCTTTGACACCATCAAACCAACTCTTATATAATCATTTTATGAACAAATGTCCGCTCTGTTTTGCCTTGGCAACCCCCTTTCGAGCGATTAAGGGGAAAGAATATCTTTCTTGTGGCAGCTGCGGCGGCATCTTTTTGGCGCCACAGTACCACCTCTCCCTGGCAGAGGAAAAGGAACGTTATCTTACGCACAACAATGACGTCAACGATCCCCGCTATCAGGAATTTGTCCGGCCGATAGTTGATGCGGTGGTCAAAAGTTTTGGGGCGCAAGATCACGGCCTTGACTTTGGCTGTGGCACCGGGCCGGTCATCTCCAAACTGTTAACCGATCGCGGCTATTCTCTCCTCCGGTACGATCCGTTCTTTTACGACCAGTCGGAAGCCTTAACAGGAAAATATGATTTTATTGTTTGTAGTGAAGTGATCGAACACTTTAGACAGCCGGCCAAAGAGTTTAAGTTATTAAAGGATTTGCTTAAGGTAAACGGAGCGCTCTTCTGCCTGACGGAAAGGTTTACCGGTAAAACCGATTTTGCGAACTGGTATTACAAAAACGACCCGACGCACCTGTTTTTCTATCAGCAGAAAACCCTGGAGTGGCTCAGGGATAATTTCGGGTTTAGCTCTCTTGAGATCAGTGGCAGATTAGCTATTCTGTCAGCGTAAAGCTCACACCTTGCTATGGCATGAGAAACAAAACAGCAAGACCGATCAACACAAAGATCGCGCCGCTAATCTTATGAGTATACTGGGACAGCCGCTTGATATGGTGGGATTTTAAGAAAAATTCCGCCATGCCGGTTGAAACACCGACCAAAAAAATTAAAACAGCGTGCGCTAAGGCGTAAACAAATAACAATGATGTGCCGTATAATAAGTTCTGTTTAGAGGCAACAAAGGTTAAGATAAACGCCAAAACCGGGGTGGCGCAGGGTGAAGAGGCTACCCCAAACAGCATCCCCAGCAAAAATGCTCCAATTAATCCCTTTTGCTCGGTTTTTACCATCCGGGGTGTCGGGATCTGAAAATTTAATATACCCATCATCTGCAGCCCCATGATAATCGCTACGGCCGACAGTAAATATTTCCAAAAACCGCCGATATCGCCCAGCAGAGTTCCAGCCAGCGAGGCAATTGCCCCTAAAATAGTAAAAGTTATGGCCAGGCCAATAACAAAGGCCAGGGAAAACAAGGCTGATTTTCTAACATCTCCCTCGGAATATCCCCCAACATAACTAATGACCAGCGGGATCGTAATTAAAACACAAGGGGAAAAGGAAGAAATTAAGCCGGCAACAAAGACACTAAAATAGGCTATTAAAGGATTTGACAGGTCCATTATTTATTAAGCTCCAGTTCCGTGATGGCTTTTAAAAGATCCGCCTTGCCCATCCCCCCCTCGCTTTTGGCTTTTGGCTGGCCGTGTTTATCATAAAAAAGGATGGTTGGAATAACCCTTACTTGAGCGTCGCGCGCCAAAGCGCGGTTTTCATAAACATCCAAACTTAAAAATATCGCCTTTCCCTCCTGCTCAACTGCCAGCTCATCGATAATCGGGTTCATCTGGCGGCAGGGATGACAGCTGTCAGAACCCAGCTTAACAACCACAGGCACACCGGCTTTGAGCGCTTCTTCCAGTGTTGTAATCTTCTTAGCCTCTGCCTTGGGCTTAGGCTTAGGCTTGGGCTTGGCCTCTGCAACTTTAGGCAGGGTCGTCTCTGTAATTTTTACTTCTTTTGTTTCTTCTTTGCAGCCGGCAACCAGCAGCAAAAGCAGAGCCAAGACGCAGACTTTTATAATCATGATGCGCCTTCCGGAAAAAATTGCGGCCGGGTAGCCTTGGCAAACCTGACCAGCATCAACATGACCGGGACCTCAATCAAGACCCCCACTACCGTAGCAAGCGAAGCACCGGAGGATAAGCCAAAAAGAATCGCTGAAGTAGCAATCGCCACTTCAAAGTGGTTACTCGCCCCTATCAGCGCCGACGGCGCGGCGTCGCGGTAAGTAAGCTTCATCTTTTTGGCTATAAAATATGTCAGCCCAAAAATCAAACAGGTTTGGATAAACAAAGGGATGGCAATTAGAAAAATAACCTGCGGCTGGTTGATGATCAGCTCACCTTTAAAGGAGAACAAAAGGATTAAGGTCACCAGCAAAGCAGAAATCGAAACAGGGGTCAGGTATTTAACAAATTTTTCTTGGAACCACTCCTCCCCTTTTTTGGCTAAAATTAACTTTCTAGAGTAGTAACCCAAAAGCAGAGGCAAACCAACATAGATCAAAACCGACAAAACAATCGTCTGCCAGGGAATCGGCATTTGGTTAACTCCCAGCAGCCAGCCGCCTAAGGGGGCGTACAAAAAGAGCATGGCTAATGAATTTATCGCCACCATAACCAAGGTGTGCCCATCGTTTCCCTTTGCCAAATGTCCCCAGACCAGGACCATGGCTGTGCAGGGAGCAATGCCTAAAAGAATACAGCCGGCAATATAGGAGCGATAAAGCTCAACGTTTGAACCGTCTTTTAAAATCTCCATCCCCGGCAGCCAACCCTTAAAAACAACCCCAAGGAAAAAAGTGGCAATCGCCAGCATAGTAAATGGTTTTATCAGCCAATTAACAACCAGGGTTAAAATAACCGGCTTGGGTGACTGACCTGCTTTGATTACTTCAGAAAAATCAATTTTCACCATAATCGGGTACATCATGAAAAACAGGCAGATGGCAATAGGAATTGAGACCTGGCAGATCGAGATTGAATCAAGGGTAATTGCAGCTTGAGGAAAAAGTTTGCCTAAAAGAATCCCTAAGCCAATGCAGGTTAAGACCCAAAGAGTAAGATATTTTTCAAAAAAGCCTAATTGTCCATTAGCCATAGGTTAATTATACAATCTCAATCACTTTCTGCCTACTCTTTTCGCCTCTGACAATCTTAACCTGCCGCTTTTTAACGCCAAAGTGTTTAGCCAAAGCTTTGACAAGGGCCTCATTGGCTCTCCCCTCCTTCGCCGGCGCGGTCAAATGAACCTTAAGATGCCCTTTGCTCTCCTCTACTATCTTATTAACCTTTGCGCGGGGAATGACTTTTGCTGAGTAGTGCATGGGAAAAATTATAGCATATTCCTTAATATTTCCCCGATCCGATCGCTGGATAGTGATTGTCACTGAGCTCGCGGATCGGGAAAATCTCTAATCTCTCACAGATAAATCACAAATAACGCAATTGACAGCTCTTATTTGTGATAGAATTAGTTTTTGGAGCAAGCATTATGGACAATAAAGACATCAGATGGATCCAACGGTTGGCAAATTATCAAAAAGCGCTCAAACAACTTTCAAAATTCATTGAAAAAGGAAAGTTAAATGAACTTGAAGAACAGGGATTGATCCAGGCCTTTGAGTACACCCATGAACTAGCCTGGAATACCTTAAAAGATTTTTTAGAAAGTCGTGGCAATGAAAAGATCTACGGCTCCAAAGATACGACCAGAAAAGCCTTTAAATTGAATTTAATTGGCAGCGGTGAAGCCTGGATGGATATGATCCAAAGCCGTAACGAAACATCTCATACTTATAATGTCGAAGTGTCTAATAAAATTTCTAAAAATATTATCAGCCGTTATTATTCAGAATTTATCGACTTAGAAACAAAACTAAGAGAACTGGCAAAAAAAGAGCATACATGAAATTCGGGCTCACAGAAGAAATCATTGGCAAAATAAACAATATCTTTGCCAAATACCCTCAGGTGGAAGAAGTTATTCTCTACGGATCACGTGCCAAAGGCAACTTTAAAAAAGGTTCTGATATTGATCTTACCCTGAAAGGCAGAGGCTTAGACCTTTCTCTGGCAAACAAAATAAGCCTTGAAATCGACGACCTCCTCCTCCCCTATTCCTTTGACATCTCCATTCTAGACCAGATCAGCAACCCTGATTTAATTAGTCACATCAAAAGAAGAGGAGTCATCTTTTACTCTTCATCAGGCCAATAACTCATTCTCTTCCCAATCCCTAGCCCCCTCTTTCAAAAAATTTGACAAGGAAAAGTTGGGGTGGGAGAATAAAAAACATGAACAAAACCAAAAAAGTTCTATTTTTTATTTTTTTCATCCTAATTACTACTCAAGTCGTCTCTTACTCAAAACAAAGACTTCCCAATGACCCCTGTATTTTAGAGCCATCGAAAACTGAACAATCTATTATTTGTGAGTATTCGCTAAATTGTGGAAAACAATCTCCAGAAAAAATTTTTGACTTTCTAAAGAACATTGATCTCTACTACTTAGATTTAAGTCCAGGTCACAAAAAATTTCAATTGATTAACTCGCCTATTCTTGCAATTGGCACCACCATTGAGGTAGAAGAAACTGCTGGCAACCAATATGTCAAACACAATTATCAGGTAGTAAAAATCATTGAGAACATGGGAAAG
>JBDRMQ010000170.1:0-4231 GCA_043811955.1 bacterium
CAATCCATTCTTAGTTCTTTGGCTACATCTGAAACCGTCATTGATCGACACTTCCTCCCCACAAAAAACGCGAAACGTTTTGTATAAAACGGATTGTTTGATAGCCACTCCAACTTCTCGCGTTTCACCGCATCGCACCGCGGGCAATCGACTCGCCGCACATCTACTGACAAGTAAATACGCGCCTCTCCGGCAGATAAGTCTCTGACCAGCCGTGTTTTCTTGTCGTAATAACTGTGATTGATCGCCCCGCAACAACCGCAAACCGTTTTTTTTGGCGTCGTTCCAGTTGAATAATCCGAGCTTTTGGATCGCCAAAAATCCCCTTGATTGTTGCTCTGGGACGAAATCCGGGGAACCGATATTCATCCAGCAAGCTTCGTTTTTTTGACATGCTGTAATCATGCCACGTTTTTTTGATCTCTTAAACCCTATTTTTTCTTGTTTTAACAATGGTTTTCTGCCTTTATGCTGCCATTTTTACCCACTCGTTTCCACGATGACCCAAAAAACTAATAAGCCCAGAGGAGCAAGCTATAGATTTAAAAAAATCAGAGAGACTAAGTCTATACCCTTTCGCATAGGCATTATAGTTTCTTCCCCAACCATGGTATAAATATTTTCCACCTGGATTGAGTAACGAAGGAAAAGCCAACAACCTCCTTGCTGAATCTACGCCAACAAATCTTGGAAAATATTCAAGCAGAAACGCATCATCGACATCCCGTCTTTCAATGCCAACCTGATGCAGTAATTCCTGACAACCAGTTATTCCGCGCCAATCACCCTTTCGGTCCACACTATAAGTAAGGGGAAGAGCTTTCGTCTTAAAAAGCGGTTGAGACCTTGGCAATTCGCCAGCTAAAAAAAGCTCAAAAGGTCTGTCTGTGGTCATAAATTCGCGGGCAAAGTCAAAAGAGATGGCAGGAAAATCAATCCTTGGATATTGTGAAAAACGCAGACGCTTAAACGGCTGTTCTGTTTCCACCCCAAGAGGATAACCCTCTAGCCCATATTGGCAATGACTAGGTAAAAAGAGCAATCCTTGTGCGATTGCTTTTATTGTCTTTAATTGCTCTGCCATTTTCCTGGGAGAAACTATTGCGGGCGCTCTAACTGCTTTCTGTCTAACTGGTTCCATCCCTCTTGTCTCAAAATCATTCTCTCCAATCAAGCACTCTGGAATTGAACGGTTTTCAGCTATCAACCGTAATAATTTTTTTGCTGCGACACCGCTTGGCCCACGCAGCTCCGCGTTTATAGCCTTAATAATCTCCCTGCGATCAAAATTGATATTTTCTATATCTTCTGTTCCAAAGAAGCTTAAAACACTTTCGCCAGCAGCTACTAATTCCAACCACACCTTAATTAATTGTGAAATTGATGCTGGTGTAGGAGTAACCTGTCCTTGGAGAAACGGGCTGGCAGCAGAAAAACGGATTTTCTGTGATGGGCTGTATAGTAATTTGCTTAAAAGGCACGTTAAGGATTTTACTGTTTCATCAGAAAAGACCTTAAAAATACTGCTAGAATCAGATATCCCCTCTACGATAGGCTCAAGATAAGATAATAAAGAGTTAAGAGATAAAGTTTCAAGTATAAAAGGTGTTCCAGTTCCAAAAAATAATAATCAAAATCAAGACGCTATCAATTTTTTGGCTAGTAAAAAAATAGGCTTTTACTCCCAAAAAACTAATGAGTTTTGCAAGCAATTATACAGCTTAATTTCTGAAGAATCAGGCCATCCTCTAGTAACAGAGGCAGAGTATGCAAGGTTATTTAGAAATGTAGTTATAGAATATATGTATCTTTGTTTGTCAATCCTTAGTAAGCACAAGTAAGTTTACCAAAAAACCGGTTTTTGCGAGGGTGTGGAACGAATATTTGGAGTGATGGCCAAGATCCTTTATTAACTATTGCACTTTGTCTTTTAAAAGATGAAACAATTGTGTTAAGCAAGACATTTCTTTGGTTGCAATTTCCTTTAATTCTGGAGAAGGATACTTATCCGGGTGAACGTTTGCTGCAGCAACTCGGTAAGTTTTCTTTAAATCCCCCAGAGATATTCCTGTAAGATCAGTAATACCAAAAATCCTCTTAGCCTCTCTAAGGTTGATGGCACCTTTATTGAAAACATGAACCTTCAATGAACTAATTAAACTTTCGAGATCAAAAACTTTTTCTTTTGGCCCTTCCCAAATGGTTTCCTCCTTTATACCGATTTCTAACCCAACCCATTTGAACATCTCAGCTGGATTGCTATGGCCTCCGACACTTTGCCAAAAGCCTGCAAATTCTTTGTTTTCTGCTAGTATAGCCACGAAGTCTGAAAGCAACTTCGATATGTTGGGATAACTTTTAGGGGAAAAAGTTAGCTCCATCATTCTTTTATGACGAATAAGTTCCTGCTGATAAAGTGGGGAAAGAGGGTACCTGAAATCTTCGTTGATACAGCTTAATAACTCACAGCTAGATGGATGAATTAATAAATCAGTACGGTAAGCAAAAAAATTGCCAGGGTCTGCCTGAATAAAACTAAATTCTCCTTGTAAAACCACAATAGAATACCCTAAATCCTTAGGATTAAAATCACATTCATGCTCGACCGCTCTTAAATTATTTACTTCCCACAATCTTTCATGCCTGCAACTTCTCCAGATATTTCCGTTTTTTTTATTAAACAATGAGATATATTTTTTATTGCTTTTCCTAGGATCAGCCGCATACATGCGATAATTATTATTTCCTCTTAAACCTTCCACATAAAGTGGTTGGCCTGCAACACGTTTCATTTTTTCTCCTTTGCCAATATCACTCGTATATTTATCGGCATTTTTCGGTAAAAATTTCACATGGACACCAAAAACCGGTTTTCGCGGGGGTGTGGGGGAGCGAAAACCGGTTTTTCAATAACCTACAGTCTAAAGAGATTTTTCTTCTTGCATCCCTGCAAATCATGTGGTGTAATCAATGAAATGGTTGAAGAGGAGAGTGGCGGCCGAGCATAAATTTTGCGCCAGCAAAATTTAAGGATTGGACGAGGGATAAGAATGAGGACAGTAGCGGAGGAGGAAGTGGACTATGTTTGATTTTGAAAAATTCGAGGTTTACAAAAAAGCTAAGATCTTCACAAAAGAGATTTCTGATCTATTAGACAAACTCCCCAATAGATATTCAAGGATTATTGATCAATTAACCAGGGCCAGCTTATCTATTCCAACAAAAAAATCACTTTTATAATGCCAAGTATCATTCGAGTGAAGAAGCACATGCTTGGGACAGATTCAGACAAAAACATCTAGAAGATTATGGATTAAAATTCATTAGGGGTTGGTCAACTAAATGGTGGCAAAACACAAACAAAGAGTTTAATAAATTATTGGAATCTATTAAACAGATTGAACATCAACATTCCATTTAGAAGAAATCTTCTTTTTTATAAAAAAGCAAAAAATGACACAATTAGTCTGGGGAGAAAAGATGCAACGGCAATCCCATAAAGCAAATCAAGCCACAAAACAGACCCCATAGCCCCCAGATATATTAAGCCGACCACAGGAGTTCCTAGCAACCGAAAAATCAACGAGGTTTTCGATGAATTAACAACATCCCAAAGGCTTGCTGCGTCTCCTGTACTAGGAAATGCATGCATAGCAATTGAAACTCCTAACCAGATTAAAAAATAATCAAAAAAGCCTCCCGATTCAATTAAAAACACCTGAATTGCAGCTGGAAATGCTATTAATGCACCAACTATTGAATTGAAAAAAAATGGAGCTATTGTAATTAATAAATGTTTGTATTCTTTGTTTGGTATTTCATGAGAAACATATCCCGCTGGATTCTCAACCTGAAAATAACATACATCAAAAACCGCGATCTTCAGAATACGGCAGAAGAGTTGATGTCCCATTTCATGAACAATAACACCAGGGAAAGTTAGCAAAGAAATCAATTGACCAGGGATCACCTTATTATTGCAAATTCCGCTGAATCCGGCCGGTCATTCCGATGATTGCGGCCACCCCCACCACAAGACAAAACCCTCGATTTTAGGAGCTTAACACACCCAGCCGGAATCAATCAATATCTCGAATTGAATCATCTAAAATCTAACCATAAGGTTAATCGTTAAATCATATAAAACCTAACCCAATTTTAGGATGAAAAAAGAGGTTTTGCGATTGAGAGAGGTGGTTTGTGAGAAAAAACGTCGGATTTCAAAGAGAAA
>JBDRMQ010000171.1:0-3557 GCA_043811955.1 bacterium
GCCCCTTTGCGCGGGTCCCAAGTCTTGAGGCAGTCCATGAAAGCCATCTTAGCTTCAGATTCTAAGTCCCCGGCTTCTGAGGAGGCGATGTGGCGGGGGAGGGATGAAACATACCAGCGCACAGTGGCTTTTATTTGGGGTTCATATTTTTCCAGGGTTTCGTTAGAGTGTTTGAGAAACTCTTCCCTGAGAATTGAGACTATTCTATCTTCAACTTCTGTTTTGCTGACCATTTTTTAGACAAACTTCTTTACTAAGTTTTTCAAAAACTGAGAGACGCGGTCTTTTTGCTCATGCATTAGTTCTTCGTTAAAGCGCCTGGCCATTTTACCAGCAAAGTTCCAAGACGCCCGCAGCATCGGGGAGATACCAATTGGGGGGACATCCGTAACTTTGCCCGCACCTTTGTGGCCAATTTGACGCAGCGTTTTTTTATCGTAGCTAACTCTTCTAATGGTCATCTTTTTCCCTGTTTCTCAGCACTAGCGCGTATTTGAGAAGTCCTGGTAAAGTGGCAATCGCCTCTGCCAGTCTTTTTGTTATCTTAGCAAACCTTGCCCTTAATGTAAACCCTGTAATTAAGGGTGTAACTAGGGATATTTAATTATGATGAAATTTTTATCTCAAACTTCTTTTCTAATTTAATGGGGTAGTAGGACAGCTTTGATTTGCGCAAGCCCGGGATACCTAAATCTTGTTCTAAATTAACATATTTAGCTTGGTTGTAAATTTTATTACATGATTCCCAGAGGATTGTTTGGAAAATTCCTTGCGGGCTAGGGTGGCCGTAGAGGAAATGGACTGCAATTGTCTCGCTGTTCAGCCAGCTGCCGATAGTAAATCCTTTTATTTGGCCATCAACAAAAAGGGCTCCGCCAAGCAGTTTTAGCGCCGCGAAATTTTCAAAAGATCTATTGATTGCTTCTTTTTGCGAGTCATAAGCTAGTTTTGGAAAGTGGCGTGATTCTTTGCGCAAAGAAAACCATTCTTCAAAAAGCTGCCTGGCTTGTTCTTGATGACCCGGCTCAAGTTTAACAAAGGTATAAGCTGGGTGGCGTTTTTTAAATTTTTTGAGATGGTTGCGTTTGCCGTCAAAGTTTTTCCCCTTTAATTCCGCTAAAGTTTTAGTTTCATAAACATAATCAAACTGGGCTCGCAAACAGCTGATCTTATGCTTTTTTAATGGGACTTTTTCAATAAAGCTTTCCGTGGCGCGGGAAATCTTACCAGTATGGTTGAGGCAAATCTCAACAGCCTCTAATAATTTATGGTCGCCAATTGGCTCAAGAAAAAATGGGGGTTCATTTCGCGGGGAGATCAATATGCAAATGTTATTGTTAATTAAAGTTAATTGGGGCCGATCAAAGCTTTGCCAGATCAAAAGATTTACTGGTGAAAATTCGCAAATCTGGGCCTCGTTTCTTAAAAGCTGAAGATCTTCAAAAGTTAAATTTTTTAATTTTGGATAATCAGGAATTTTTGACATATTTTACCATCGTGACGCATTGGTTGGGTTGGCAGTTCTCACACTCACATTTTTCTTTTGAAGGGAGCAAAATTTTTGGCCTGGAGATAAGCTCAAAGCCGAACTTGTGAAAAAAATCAGGGATAATTGTGTAAAGATAGATGTCCTTAGAGATTTTTGGCAGAGTTTCTGAGAGTAATTTTCTGGCTACTCCTAGGTGCCGATCTTTTTGTGCTGTTCCCAAGGCTTCTAAATAGACAAAATTATCATAATTGGCCAGTTTGACTGCCCCAATTGTTTCCCCTGCTTTTTCAGCCAGCCAAAAATCTTTTAACTCGAGGCCTTTATAATATAAATCAAGCTCTTTGAGCAGCTTGATGATTTGGGGGTTGTCGCTCTCCCTGGCCTGGCGGATGTTGATCATATTTTTATTTTATCATATTTTGTTCATCTTGTGCTGCTATCGGCTAATTGTTATAATTAACCATAAAGATGTGCGAAAGAAATCGGATTTCGGTAATTATTCCTGTTTATAATGAAGCCCCAAATATTGCGGAGCTTTATGCTCGTACCCGCGCGGTTTTGCCTCATTGCGAAATAATTATGGTTGATGATGGCAGCTCAGATCGTTCTCTTTTGGAAATTACAGAATTGACAAAAAAAGACCACCAAGTAAAGCTGATCAGTTTTTCCCGTAATTTTGGCCACATGATCGCCCTGTCAGCCGGTCTTGATCAGGCGAGTGGAGAGGCTGTCATTATGATGGATGCTGACTTGCAGCATCCCCCTGAGCTAATCCCAGAACTTATCAAAAGATGGGAAGCAGGGGCTGACATAGTTAATACAATTAGAAAAGACGCTAAAGAAGCTGGGTTTTTGAAAAGGACAACCGCGGCTCTTTTTTATGGCTTAATTAATAAAATTGCCAAGATCAACCTGCCGGCAAATTCAGCTGATTTTCGTTTGCTTGACCGCGGCGTGGTTGAGACTTTGAGGGGGATTAAAGAGCGGTCTCGCTTTTTGCGGGGCTTGATCAGCTGGGTAGGCTACAAGCAAGAATTTATCTCATATCAGGCCAAGGAGCGCTTTGCCGGCCGGACAAAATACTCTTTTTCTAAGATGTTTTCTTTTGCGCTTGATGGGATTACCTCTTTTTCCGCTTTTCCGCTGCGCTTAGCAACTTACCTGGGCTTGTTGATGTCTTTTTTTAGTTTTCTTTATGTTCTCTACGCAGTTTATGTGAAATTGTTTACTAACCAAGCTATTGCTGGTTGGACTTCAGTTTTGGTGGCTGTTTTGCTTATCGGCTCAGTTCAATTGGTTTTTTTGGGAGTAATTGGGGAATATCTGAGTCGGGTTTTTGACGAGACTAAAGAGCGACCCCTTTATATTATTAGTAAGAAAATCGGGTTTTAATGAGCGCTAATCAGCAAACCTTTAAAGAGGTCCTGAAAAAGTATCGGTTTTTAGGGCAAAAAATTAGAGGGAATTTTTTAAAAATAACCGCGATTGTTATTGGGCTTGTTTGTTTGGTTTTTATTTTATCTCGCCTCTCTTTTAATTTTTCGCCTAGCCAATCAAGAATAGAAATAAAGCTTGATCCGGCTATTGCTGCGTCGATTCAAAAAGGGGTAGCCAAGCAGCGGATTTACATTGATAGTTATTACTCTGATGAACCAGGTGATCTTTCCCGCTTTGCTAATTTTTATATTTGTTATGATGGTTTTTTCGCGAATAAAGACAAGTTGTATAAATCGGGGCTGTTGATTATGCGCTATGGGATGAAAAAACCCCAGCTCCAGGCCCAAGATTTCCAAGTTGTTCAAACTTATATTGCCAGTGGCGGGCGGGTTTTGCTCCTTTGCCCGGCTTGGGTTTATAAAACTTACGAGAAAAAAGAGATTCAAGAGTTGTCTTTTTATCAAATTGCTAAAGAGTTTGGGGTAATCTTAACCGCTGACTACGCAGACCCGCCTTTGCAAATTGTTGAGCCAGCGTTTATGGTCAAAAATTTTGCTAACCAGCTTGAGGGGGTCTTTGGTAAGATCGTTGGTGAAGAGGGCCAGCCCATTCTAGTGGGGAAAAATGGCAA
>JBDRMQ010000172.1:0-3528 GCA_043811955.1 bacterium
GCTATTTTGAGGCCCAATCAACTAAGGAGAGCCTGAAGCTCTCAAGTTCTTGCCCAAGATCTTCTGACGTCCTTAATTCGCTGCCACTATCGGTCAAATTCACCAAGAAGACAGGTAAAACACTGGGACAAATCATTCTAGCCAGGGTAACCCTAGAGCTAAAAACACCCGCAAGAAAAGCCTTTAACTCACCCAAAAATCTGATCAATGTTTTTGAGCCTCGGCCAATCTGAGCTAACTCAATTCCGCCAATCCATTGTAAGCTCTGTTTTTCGTCCTCTTGCCAAAGGCCAGAGCAAAATCCAACCACAAACCCAGGATCATCTTTAGATAATAGGCGCCGGGCTATAGTCATAAAAAAGGTTTTCTTTACCTTAGATTCTTTGGCTTCTTGCTTGAACCCCTTTGGCAGAGGCCACTCAGGCAAAACATTATCGGCCATAAAAAAGACTCGTGGATTCATATTTTGAGCCAGTCTTCTTTTTCTAGCAGTAAAGCCCAACCTCGGATGATTAAGAAAAACCTCCAACGGCACTGCCCGACGCTTAGTAACCCAAAGACCTCTTTCAAGGCACACTTTATCATTCTTTCCCTGACCAGCAACCTTAATTCTGCGAAAACGAACAGTCCCTAATTCTGGCCCTGCAGGTTTTTTTAAATTTCTCATTGTCATGGGATACATTTGTGTCATATTATTACCCTTTGATTATTTCTCGGGGGAAAAACTAGAAAATTTCAATCAATTTTAGTAAAATATACTATAAAGAAGGGGGGGCAGCTTCTGCTGGTTCAGCCTGAGAAGGCAACGCCTTAATTCTCGCCCTAATACTACCAATTTCTTGTCTAATTTTTTCTACTGTATCATACTTTTCACTTGCGCCCTGTCCAGTCAAACCATAAAGCAAACCATATAATTCATTCCTAACCCGAGCCTCTTGGGAAGAATTGCTCGGGAAAATACTTGATAAATCTGCTTGATCGTAAGGCATTAGGCTTAGTCGCAACCGCTCTTGATCTTCTTCAGAGAATCGCTTGACCGCTTCTAGCTCCATAACCGAAACACCCTTTCTCTGAAACAAGGACTTACTATATTTAAACTCGGAAACCTCGGTAAAATATTCTGACCATGAATCACCAAAAATCTTTTGTGCCATCTGCATAGAAAGGCGAGGTAACCCCCAAACATCTTGGTTGTCGGAATCATTGGTCACTCTCTTACGGTGAAGAATCTCATCCCGAACACAAATCTGTGGATATAAGCGCCACCCTTTTTTTTCTCCAACAACCTCAGCAAAAGGCTTCCTGCCAGTAACTATTGTATACAATAACAATCCCACAGAATAAAGATCATCCACCACTTCAATCGCATCAGCATTCGCTTGTTCTGGAGAAATAAAAGAGGGGGTCCCTATTAATTGATCACTGCCAATCTCACGCAGCCATTGAGAAAGAGCCCCTGATCCAAGGTCAAAAGTTTTTATCCCGTCTTTTTGAATAAAGAAATTATTTGGCGAAACATCACCATGCATTAGCCCTTGCTTATGCATATAGCCCAAGGCCTTAAGTAATTTATCTATATAACCTAAACCCTTATCTAGGTATTCCCTTTCAGACATATCCTTTCTTGACATAATAAAGTCATCAAAAGAGCTCTTGTTTTCAATATATTCAAGAACAAGAAAATTACCGCCTACAGCCAAAGCATTAACCAGGTTATGTTGGTCAGCTTCAGGCAATCTCAACATCGCCTCTATTTCACATTCCAGAGCCTTCTCTGCCCCTGCATTTATTTCTTTATAACCCTCCACATTTTCTCCAACAACTTTCATTACTTTTACAGCCACCATTCGCCCTTCATGCCGTAGATCTTGACAGAGATAAACAATAGCTAAACCACCCTCACCTATTTTCTCAACAATCTCAAAACGTCCAGCAATCTTTCCCGCCAACTGCTTTACCCCCAAGCTCGAGTTGCCCAAAATCTTTAATTGTCTTTCTGGAAGTTTAGCTAGTCTTTCTGGCTCTTGGCGACGTGAAGGAGTAACTCTTCTAAGCAATCCAAGAACAGAACGAAAAGCCAACTCAACAACCCTCTCGCCAAAAGACAATCGGGCAAGCGCAACTTTTAGGGGCTCCGCTGATACAGCTGTCTCAACTTCAGCCCTAGGTTTCTCTTTTGCCCTAAGCAAGGCCTCAATTGCCGCTTGTGGTAGCGGGGGTGGAACCGCTGAAGGAGGAACCTCAATCTCAGCCCAAGACACCTCTGCTAACTCTTCCGCATCCACTGAAGGTTTCTCGGGAGCTGGCGCAAGCACTGGCTCTGGGGGCTTTGGGTTTAATAAATCAGCTAATGGCAATTGGTTTTGCAAAACAAAATCAGGTGGGGATGGCACAGCGCTAATAGCATCTCTTCTTGCTTTAACTTCTTTCAAACCAGCAATAAGTGCCCGGGTAAGTTCTTTTCTAGCTACTGGAGTCAAAGGCTTATCAATAAACTTCAGACCAACAGCCATCATTCTGCCTGAAACACCTATCGCCTCTTTAATATCCAAGTCCTCAACAACCATTGAGAGGGTGGTAGCCGACATCAACCAAATAAGTTTTGATCCTTGGCTGATCGTATCCTGGCTACTTAGGCCATTGAGCAAATTAAAATATTCATCTAACCTGGCTCTTCCTGGCTCGATATTAAAAAGGCCGTTACCCAAAACAGCGCGGACCTGCTCTTCTCGATATGTCTTGTCCTTATAAATTGCGGCGTGAAATTTGTGATGAACATCATTTTCGCCAAAATAAAAATCTTTTTCTGCTGGGGCATCATTTATCTCTTGCAAATGCTTATCCAACTCATTAATTATCTTTCGCCGCAGGGCTGGGCCGCTTAAACCCCTGCGATCGGCTAATGTTAAAGCAAAAGACAAGCGCTCTCCAAGGGCTCCACCACAATTAAGACGTATCTCAAGAAACCGAAAAGTTTGCTCTCGATTTTGAACCGAGAAAGCTTCAGGTTCTAAACCTAAAAACCACTCAATAGTGCGGCCAAATTCTCTGATATTAGCTCGCTTAACATCATCCCTGGTCAGTTTTTTGCGAGGAGTTTTTGAAGTCTGAGGCAGATTCGCATGCCAATTTCTTATATCAAAAATATTTGGTCTTTTAGCTAGCTCTCTCATTAATAGTTTTCACTCCCGACACTCAATCAAATTGGTATTCTCTGACCCCAACCCCGTAAAATCTGCTACATATACTACTATTATCGAAACAAAGGAGCTTTTTCTTGCGTGAAAGTAGGAAAATACTAAAGGATCATTTCCTACACATATATATCGTCATTTTTGGGGGAAAACTTCAGAATTAGCCAGCTTTATCTATCTCATAAAAGGCGGCAGCTCAATATTTTCTTGAGAAGGACTGGCTGGTGTGCGGTTCATCCGCGGTCGCAAGAACGGCAAATTATCTTTTTCCTTTTTTGGAGATGGCTTAAACCCAGTTGCAATAACAGTGACCACCACATCCCCCTCAACCTTT
>JBDRMQ010000173.1:0-9948 GCA_043811955.1 bacterium
TGATGGTCGGACTTTCTCTCTCAAAATCCCTTGTTTTTGTGTTTATATATTGATTGGAATTGTGATCTTTTCCGGGATATTTGTTGGCTCTTCCCTTGTTTATACCTCAATCTTGACCAGAAAACTAGCCCACTACCACAAAGCAATTGCCAAACACGTTGAACAAAAAACTGTTATTGAGACCTTTAGTGCGAAAACAGATGAAGTTAGCGAAGCAATTGTCCAACTAGAGAAAGAAGATAACCGTCTGCGGCAGCTTTTAGGCTTAAAAAGCTGGCGCAGCAAGATTAATTTATCAAAGCAAGGCGATGGAGAAGATCAGGTGGCAGAAGTATCAGGGGAGTTGCAAAAAGCTGACAAAAAGATTGATGAGCGACGAGCCAGCCTTTCTGAGCTTAAGAAATGGGTTGGTCAAGTCCAAGCTCGGTTTGCCAACACCCCGTCAATTTGGCCGCTAAGCGGCAGGCTTGTCTCACGCTTTGGTTACCGTGTTTCTCCCTGGCGTGGATATCATTCTGGAATTGATATTTCCGGCAATTATGGGTCGCCGGTGCGGGTTACGGCCAATGGCGTTGTCTCTTTTGCCGGTTGGCGCAAGGGTTATGGCAAGACGGTTGTTGTTGACCATGGTTTTGGAAAAAGCAGTCTCTATGCTCATTGTTCAAGGCTAATTGTCAAAGTTGGCCAAAAGGTTGCCAAGGGTGAAAAGATTTGTTTTGTTGGTAACACCGGCTATTCAACCGGGCCACACCTGCATTATGAAGTTCGCAAGGCTGGCCAGCCGGTCAATCCTGTTTCATATCTTGATCTAAATATTTTAAGCGCCAGTAAAAATTGGAGAGAATAAGGATGGGTTTATTTTCAACTGAGAATAAAAATATCGAACATGGTTCAGTTGATACAATCATTGGCGCGAAGGCAAGATTTAAGGGTGAATTGCTCTCCGCGGGGGCGGTCCATGTTAATGGGGAATTTTATGGCCGGATTGAGGCCAAAGGTGATGTGATTGTTAGCCGTGGCAGTAAAATTATTGGTGATGTGGTTGGCGGGAATGTGGTTGTTTCTGGTCGAGTTGAAGGGAACATTTCTGCGGGCCATAATCTTGAAATTTCTAGGTCAGGTCGGGTCAACGGCGATTTGTCTGGTGGTAAGATAATTATTGAAGAGGGCTCTTCTTATTATGGCAAGGTCAAGGTGAACCAAGAGGCGGAAAGCCCAGCCGAAGAAATTGTTGAGATTGTTGAATCTGCCCAAGTCCAAGCTGTTTGATGTCAAAGCTTTTTGTCGTAGCTACCCCTATTGGGAATCTTGAGGATATTACGTTGCGTGCTCTGCGCATTTTAGGAGAGGTTGAGCTTATCTTGGCAGAAGATACCCGTCAAACAAAAAAGCTCCTGAATAAATATGAGATTAAGACACCCCTTAGTTCCTACCATAAATTTAATATCAAATCCAAGACAGAATATTTGGTTGATCAAATAAAGCAAGGCAAAATTATGGCTCTTGTTTCTGACTCTGGAATGCCCGCTATCTCTGACCCTGGCTATGAACTGATTAGAGAATCAGCAGCGCAAGGAATTCAAGTTGAAGTAATTCCAGGCCCATCAGCCTCTTTGACGGCTTTAGTTGCTTCAGGCTTGCCCACGGATGAATTTATTTTTAAAGGGTTTTTGCCTAAAAAACCTGGCAAAAGGCGCAAAGCCCTGGAAAAGTTGCAGAATTTTGCTGGATCCATTATTATATATGAATCACCCTATCGAGTAGTTAAGACTTTGGGTGATATCGAGCAAGTCCTTGGCTCGCGGCAGGTAGCTGTTTGCCGCGAACTTACCAAGAAGTTTGAAGAAATTATTAGAGGAAAGGTTGGTGATATTATAGAGCGATTAAAGGATAAAAAGGTGAAGGGGGAGGTTGTGCTGGTGGTGGAGGGCTCAAGATAAGTTACTCAAACGGGAGAGTGGCAAGTTATCAAGCAGGTTCTATTCCTGCCTTATTCTAGAGCTGTAAAGAGTTTTCCCGCGAACTCTATACTTAAATTTAAAGGAGTATAGAGATGTTAAAAATTATTAGGCTATTAGGTTGTTGGGTTATTGGGTTGTTTGTCCTCGCTAATGTTTCCTTCGCAGAAGATTTTATTTATTATCAAGATGAGATTGTAGTGACAGCTTTACGCGTGCCACACTCAAAATCAACGCTCCCTTGGCAGACCAAGGTGATAAGTCGACGGGAAATTGAGCGGTCTTCTGCTATCAAGCTTGGTGATGTTCTTCGTTCTGTTGCTGGGGTTAATGTTAAGGCTAATGGTTGGGTAAATTCCCAGATTTCAATCCATCTGCGTGGTTCAAAACCAGAACAGGTTTTGGTTTTATTGAATGGTAATCGGATTAATTCTCCGACCTTAGGCTTAAGTGATTTGGGAAATTTTTTACTAGCTGATGTGGAAAGAATTGAGATTGTTAAGGCCCCGTTAACTGCTATTTATGGAGCGGACGCGGTTGGTGGAGTAATAAATATTATTACTAAAAAGCAGACAGAGCGACATCAGTGGCAAGTGAAGTCTGAGTATGGAGAATATGCTACTTATAATTTAGCGGTGAGTGGTTCTGGCCCACATTATGCGCTGGCTGTTGAAAAATTAGGGTCAAATGGCCTTTCTGCTAATAATGATACTAAGGCTGATGATGTGAGTTTGAGGTTGATGGGTGAGTTGGGCTCGGCTTATGTTGAGGCGGGTATGAAAAAATATTCTTCTGAGCGGGGCTTAGCTGATTCATCTTCATCTGCGCAAAGTCGTTTGAGAGATAATAATTTATTTTTTGATTTAATGTATAAAACCGATGAGAAAGATTTAAAAATTACCTTGTCTCAATCCTCACTTGATATGAAATATGATAATGTTAGTTGGGGCACGACCTCAACCCATAAAAGTTTAAGCACCGTTGTTAATCTTCAAAAATCATTTGACGATGTTAACGGACACAATTTAGTGTTTGGTCTGGAGACTCGGGGTGATAATAGCAGCAGCACTAACTCAGGAGAACACACCCAAGATAACAGGGCGGCTTATCTTCAAGATGAATTTAAGGTTTTACCAAATACTAATCTTATTATTGGGGCTCGTGAAGATCTTAATTCTGCCTATGGTGATCGCTTCAATCCCAGAATTGGCTCTATGATTGAACTATTACACGAGGTGGCTTTGAAGCTTTCTTGGGGTTCCTCGTTCAGAGCTCCGACGATTAATGACCTCTATTGGTCCACTAGTACTTACCCAACTTTTAATGGGGGGGTAGGCACAACTGAGGGCAATGTTAATCTTAGCCCTGAAACAGCCCAGTCCTTAGATATAACCTTAGAGAAAAAATTTGGTTATGAAACTTTTTTCCGCCTAACCTACTTTGCGTCGACAATTAAGGATCTGATAGATTGGGCCGATACGTCAACTTCAACGACTGATGAATATTGGACCCCATCTAATGTTGCTGATGCTAGTATTCAGGGGTTCGAGCTTGAGGGAGAAAAAAACATTAGTTATGAGCTAAAAGGCTTTCTAAGTCTTACTTCTCAGACCGCTAAAAACTTAACTACTGATAAGTTATTAACCTATAGGCCACAGCTTCAGGCAATTGTAGGCTTAAAATATCAAAATAATACTGGGTATTCATCAGATATTGCCATTGAGTATGTTGGAGAAAGATATTCTGATGCTACTAATACCAAAAAATTAGCTGCTTATACTCTGGTTGACTGGTCGCTGGCAAGGGATTTTGGTGCTTGGGGTTTGAAATTTAATATTGATAACCTTTTTGCTGAGAGTTACCAAGAGACAAATCTTTACCCAATGCCAGGGAGGCGGTATAATGTAGGGATGAGCTGTAAGATTTGAGGAGGTGCAGATATCATGGTTCCTACTAAATTGATGGAGAAAATTGCTCGTGATTTTGATTTAACTAAAGAGGAGTTGATCGAAGAAAGCTTGAAAGCTGAAATTAGGCGTCGGTTGGCAGGATATAAGTTTGTAGATTATACCCTTTCGAAAAAGTACGAAATGAACTTTAGTTTGTTTGAAAGGAAGAAGATTGTTAAAAAGAAAAATTTCTCGTTTGCAGTCGAGAATGATTATCATAATTGGGATCAGGCCATTGATGGAATCGAAACCTTGGAAAAAGATTTGCGGATGTTAGGAAGAGACTAAGTATGATGAAAGTTGCAGGGTTTAAAAGAAATCTGATGGAGCTTGTTGGGGAAGTAGGGTACATCAAGAAGTTGGAGATAATTGCTGAAACAGCCAATACCCTTAAGGTTAGATTGGTTATCAATGATTTTTGTTTTATCCAGGTTTATGTGAATTTTAAGAAAAGATTGAAAAATTATGTGTTGATTCTTCATGATCAGAGAGTTTATGGAAAAGATTGTGATGCTGGTAGATGGCACGAGCATCCATGGAGGGATCCAGAAAAACATATCTTCAAAAAGGAGGTTCCTCTTAAAGTTTTTTTCTTTGAAGTTTACAATGGTTTGCGGAAAAGGAATCTTTTATAGGAGGACAAAATATGGCAATGGAACCGCTGGGTCGGATGGTCCTGTATATTGGGGTGATTTTGGTCTTGATTGGCGCCTTTTTTATCCTGGCTGGCAAGGTTCCTTGGTTTGGCCGGCTCCCTGGTGATTTTGTTTTTCGCCGTTCTGGGATGACTATTTTTTTACCAATTACGACCATGTTCTTGGTTAGCCTGGTGTTGACCATTTTGCTCAACATCGTTTGGCGAAGATAAGCTGAAATCGGGGCGTGGCCCAGCTTGGACTAAGGCGCTACCTTGGGGTGGTAGAGATCGTGGGTTCAAATCCCGCCGTCCCGATATTTTGCTAAAAGGTGTGGCCCAGTCCCGTTCTTTATTATAATTGTATATAATGATGAAGAACGGGAGAATCCAGTCGCTCCGATTCTTCTTTTTTAACATGAAAACATCAGACTTTGACTATAGTTTGCCTGAAGAACTAATTGCGCATGAGCCGACAAAAAAGCGTGATGGCTCTCGCCTGTTGGTTTTAAACCGCCAGAAAAAATCTCTGGAACACAAAAAGTTTTTTGACCTACTTGATTATTTAAATTCTGGTGACTTGCTAGTTCTAAATAATACTAAAGTTATCCCCGCTAGGTTAATTGGCCAAAAAGATGGGGGGAGTGCCAAGATCGAAACACTTTTAGTCTCTCGCTTAAGCCGTGGGGACCAGCGGCAGGTTTGGAAATGTTTGGTTAAACCTGGTAAACGCCTCAAAGTTGGCTCCAAAATCAATTTTGGTGTGAGGAAGCTTGTTGGCGAGGTTTTGGAAAAATTAGAAACAGGTGAGCAGCTTATTGAGTTTCGAGCCAAGGAAGATTTTTGGACAGTGCTTCATTCTTTGGGGAAAATCCCACTTCCACCTTACATTAAGAAAGTAGAGATGAGTAAGCTGACAGCCGTTAATAAAGGTGAGCGGTATCAGACAGTTTTTGCCGAGGTTGAAGGGGCCTCAGCTGCCCCAACAGCTGGGCTTCACTTTACGCCGCAGTTGCTTCGAAAAATTGAGCAAAAAGGGATCAAGCTTGCTCAGATCACTTTGCACACTGGCTTGGGGACTTTTTTGCCGGTACGTACTGAAAGTATTCATGATCACAAGATGCATGCGGAATATTATGAGGTTTCCGCTGAAACATTAGCTGCAATAAAGCAAGCCAAGCGAGTAGTGGCAGTGGGGACGACGGTGGTGCGGGCATTAGAGAGTGTGGGGTGTGAGGGGGAGGGTGTGAGTTGCGAGGTAGATGCGGTGAAGGGGGAGACAGATATTTTTATCTATCCAGGTTATGATTTTAAGGTTGTTGATGCGATGATTACTAATTTTCACTGGCCAAAATCTACCCTCATGATGTTGGTCTCTGCCTTTGCTCAAGACACCCTCAAAAGTAAAAATCGCTTTGCTGGCCGGGATTTGGTTATGAAGGCTTATAATGAAGCGATGAAGCAAAAATACCGCTTTTTTTCCTTTGGCGACGCGATGATGATTGTTTAATCACTGGATAGTGATTTTTCTCGAGATATCGCGGATGCCATGTTATAATGCTTTTTATGGAACGTATGGAAGATAGGCAAATAGCAATATTAAAGACCAAAACAACGGCAGAGAGATTACAATTAGCGTTCAATTTGTTTGAGTTTGCTCGTCGCAGGATTGCTGCAGAGTTTATGCGCCTCAATCCGCAGCTTAAAGCACCAGAAATAAACAAACTTGTTAGCCAAAGATTTATTAAATGAAATCAGAACACGATATTTTCCTGGAAATCCTTGGAATTCTCAATAAACTTAAAGTTCCCTACATGATTGGAGGTTCGATTGCCTCGATCGCTTACGGAGAGCCTCGCTTAACCCTTGATATGGACGTGGTAGTTGATCTTGAACCAAAACAAGCTAAGCAACTCGCGGGATCTCTGGGGCCAGAATATTATGTGAGTTTGGCAAGTATCAAGAAAGCAATCGTTAATCGAGGCCATTTTAATATCATCCAGTCGGAAGCTGGAATTAAAGTGGATTTTTATGTTTTAGTAGATGATGAGATGGGCCGCCTGCAGTTTAGTCGAAAAAGAATAAACGCGTTTGACGAAAACAACAAAGCTTTTTTTGCTTCTCCCGAAGATGTTATCCTTAAAAAGTTAGAATGGCATAAAATGGGACAATCACAAAAGCATCTTGATGATATAAAGGGGATTTTGAGGATATCAGGCGCGAAGCTTGATTTCAAATATATTGATGAATGGTCGGTTAAGCTTGGAGTCCGGGGAATCTGGCAAGAGCTCAAAGAGGATGTTTAATGCCCTTCAAATTCGAAATAATCAAAAAATCCAAAAAAAGTAAGGCGCGTGTAGGGAAGATCCACACTCCCCACGGAGTGATTGATACCCCCATGTTTATGCCGGTTGGGACTATGGCGACAGTTAAAACCATGTCCCCGCGTAATCTTAACGAAATTGGGGCCCAGATTATTCTTGGTAATACTTACCACCTCTATCTTCGTCCAGGGGATAAATTGATCAAAGCGGCTGGGGGACTTCACAAATTTATGAGCTGGGACAAACCGATTTTGACGGATTCTGGCGGTTTCCAGGTTTTCTCCCTGGCTCACATGAGAAAAATTACTGATGAAGGAGTTATTTTTACCTCTCATCTTGATGGGAGTAAACATTTTTTTACGCCAGCTAAAGTTTTGGAAATCCAAACTGCTTTTGGTAGCGACATTATGATGCCGATTGATGAATGTGTTGCCTATCCTGCCGAAAAAAAAGAAGTTAAGCAGTCGGTGGTAAGGACTACCGCTTGGGCTAAGGAATCGAACCTCAAACTGCAAACCTCAAACTTCAAGGCAACTGCAAACCGAAAAATCCCAACATTATTTGGAATAGTTCAAGGAGGAACCTACAAAGACTTGCGCAAACGTTCGGCGCAAGAAATTGCCGAGATAAACTTTCCTGGTTATGCGATTGGCGGGTTGTCTGTTGGTGAGCCGCAAGAGGCCATGTTTGAAATGCTGGATGTTGTGACTGATATTTTGCCAGATGAGGGTCCCCGGCATTTGATGGGCGTAGGTTTTCCCTCAGATATTATGGGGGCGGTAAAATTAGGAGCAGATATCTTCGACTGTGTAATCCCCACGCGGTTGGCTCGCCATGGCACGTATATTACTTATGAGGGCAGGATAAGTATTCGCAACAAGCAATTTGAGAAAGACTTTACGCCAATGGACCCAACTTGCGATTGTTATGCTTGTAAAAACTTTACCAAAGCTTATATCCGCCACCTCTTTTGGGCGCGGGAGATTTTAGGGCTGCAGATTTTAACTATTCATAACCTGCATTTTTATATTAGAATGATGGCCAAGATCAGGGACGAGATTTTAGCGCAGTGAAATACATAGCAGACCTGCATATCCACAGCAAATATAGTCGAGCGACCTCGCCAAAAATGGATTTGGAAGGCTTGTCGTCTTGGGCCAAGATTAAAGGGATTGATGTTGTTGCCACGGGTGATTTTACCCATCCTGCCTGGATTAGCGAGCTTTCCAAGAAATTAAAACCTGCTGAAGAGGGCTTTTATAAATATAATGGTGTTCGCTTTGTCTTAAGCGTTGAAATTAGCAGCATTTATTCCAAAGGCGGCAAAGTTAGAAAGATCCACAACCTTGTTTATGCCCCGTCACTTGAAATTGCCGAGAAAATAAACTTTGAATTAAATAAAATCGGAAACTTAACTGCTGATGGCCGGCCAATTTTAGGGCTTGATGCAGAAAAATTGGCAGAGATAGTTTTCAATATCTCAAAATATTGTGTAATTGTGCCGGCCCATGCCTGGACCCCCTGGTTTTCTATCTTTGGTTCAAAATCCGGCTTTGACACGATTGAAGAATGTTTTGGCAAGTATACCAAGATGATTTTTGCGATTGAAACTGGCCTCTCATCTGATCCGGCCATGAACTGGCGGCTCTCTATGCTTGATAATGTTAGTTTAATTTCTTGTTCTGATGCGCATTCGCCGGCTAAGTTGGGGCGTGAAGTTTGTGTTTTTGATACAGAGCTTTCTTATAATGCAATGTTTTCGGCGATTAGGCATAAGGACCCTGCAAAATTTCTCTTTACTGTGGAGTTCTTTCCTGAAGAAGGGAAATACCACTATGATGGACACCGCAACTGTAAAATTCGCTGGGAGCCAAAAGAGACCAAAGCCAAAAATAAGCTTTGCTCTGTTTGCCAGCGGCCAGTCACGGTTGGCGTGATGCATCGCGTTGATGATTTGGCTGACCGTGACGATGGTTTTAAGCCAAAGCAAGCGATCCCTTATAAAAGTTTGATCCCTTTGCAAGAAATTATTGCTGAGGCTAAGGGGCGGGGGGTTAATACAAAAACAGTGCAAAGCGAATATATGAAAGTAGTGGAGTGGGGGAGATCAGAGTTCAGAGTATTATTGGAGATATCTGAAGACGAGTTGCGGAATAATTTGGATCCAAAAGTGGCGGAGGGTATTATTAAAGTTCGTCAAGGTGAAGTGAATATTGCCCCTGGTTATGACGGTGAATTTGGAACGATCAAGCTATTTGAAAGCAATGAAGCAAAAACTCCTCAAAATTTACAACTTACTTTATAAGCACTTCGGTCCCCAAGACTGGTGGCCCGCGGATTTTCCTTTTGAAGTTATGGTGGGGGCGATTTTAACCCAAAGCACGAATTGGTGTAATGTGGAGAGGGCGATAGATAATTTAAAGGGGGCTAGGTGCTTGGGGCCAGGGAAGATAGTAGAAAGTAGAGCGTCGAGATTAGAAAGATTAGTTAGGCCATCTGGTTATTATCGACAAAAAGCAAAGAAGCTTAAAGCTTTTGCCAAGTTTTTTCTTGAGGAATATAGGGGTGAGGTGCGGGCGATGAGGGGTGAGGGACTTGATGTGTTGCGCGAGAAATTGCTTGGGGTTCATGGCATTGGGCCTGAAACAGCCGACTCTATACTATTATATGCTTTAGATAAACCGACCTTTGTTGTTGATGCGTATACGAGGAGGATAGGCCAGCGCTTGGGCTTGTTCAATTTTGATGATTATAATAAAGTAAAAGAGTTTTTTGAGAACAATTTGCCTCGCAAAGTTAAGCTCTACAATGAATATCATGCTCTGCTGGTAGCTTTAGGTAAGTATTTTTGCAAGCCACGCCCCAAGTGTGACCAATGTCCTCTTTTTGATGTTTGTCCTGATTAGTCTTCTGCTGAATTTTTTTTGGTTCTTTGACGATATTTAGCTAGGAGAGCTCCGAAAAAGTTGATTTTGGAACCTGAGAATGAAATTCTCGGTTCCAAAATACAAATTGCTCTCGACGAGAAAAGGAACCGAGGCTTTTAGCCTCAGGTTCCGAACCCTTAATTTTTCGGAGTTCTC
>JBDRMQ010000174.1:0-2737 GCA_043811955.1 bacterium
GAAAGGTTTTCTGATCCCGCGTGAGCTGGAGAAGCATGGTTTAACAAAGGGCCAAGTTGACTTTCAAGAAGGGGTTTTGCTTGGGATTATCCAAGAATACACCCGAGAAGCTGGGGTACGCAATCTTGAGCGCCAGATAGCAAAAGTCCTGCGAAAAATAGTGACTAGTGTTGTGCGCAAGAAAAGCGAAGAGACAACTTTGGTGACTAGGGATGATTTGCCGCATTATTTGGGTGCGCCTAAATATCATATTAGTTTAGCTGAAGAAGAAGATCAGGTTGGCACGACCACCGGGTTAGCCTGGACAGAATTTGGCGGTGACACATTGCCGATTGAAGTGACTATTTTGCAGGGGCGGGGGAACCTCACGATTACTGGCCAGCTGGGCGAGGTGATGCAAGAGTCAGCTAAGGCAGCGATGAGCTTTGTCCGCTCGCGGGCAAGTGAGTGGGGACTGGAAGAAAAATTTTACCGCAAGATTGATGTTCACATTCACGTACCAGAGGGGGCGGTCCCCAAGGATGGACCCTCGGCTGGGGTGACAATGGCAACAGCACTTTGTTCTGCTTTAACAAAAACCCCGGTCAGGCGGGATATTGCTATGACAGGGGAGATAACATTGCGAGGCAAGGTTTTGGCCATTGGCGGGTTAAAGGAGAAGCTTTTGGCAGCGCGGCGGGCTGGGATCAAAGAAGTGATTGCCCCTTTTGAAAACAAAAAAGATTATGAAGAGATAAAGAATGAGGTCCCCAATGATCTTAAAGTGAATTTTGTCAAATATGCTGATGAAGCGATAGCCATTGCTTTGACAAAACCTCTTGATAAGAAAAAGAAGATTAAACTTATGAAAAAAAATGGCCCAGAACCGCTTAAGTATTCTCCCCCATCCGATGATCCCCCGCAGATGTATGCTTAAATAGCCTCAATCATAGCCTGCGCCTTATGAAGGGTTTCCTCATATTCTCGCTCTGGATCTGAATCAGCCACAATGCCGGCCCCGGCTTGAATATAGGCTTTTTGGTCTTTCATAACCATGGTGCGAATCGCAATGTTGAAATCCATTTTGTCTGGCATAATATAGCCAATTGAACCAGTGTAAATTCCGCGTTTAACAGGTTCTAATTCCTCAATAATTTCCATTGAGCGAATTTTGGGGCAGCCAGTGATGGTGCCGCCAGGGAACATCGCGCGGATCAGGTCAAATTTGGTTTTGTCCTTGGCCAGTTTGCCTCGTACATTAGAAACTATATGAATAACATGAGAGTATTTTTCAATAATCATGCTTTCATTAACATGGACTGAGCCAAACTCGCAAACCTTGCCCAAATCATTGCGCTCGAGATCAACTAACATAATGTGTTCAGCGCGCTCTTTTGGATCAAGGAGTAATTCTTTGTTTCTAGCAGTGATAGGTCGTGTCCCTGCAATGGGGCGGCTTTCAGCTATCCCATTTTCAAGTTTCACTAAGCGTTCTGGTGAACAGCTGACTATTTGAAAATCACCGCAGTCAAAATAAGAGGCAAAAGGGGAGGGATTAATTTTGCGCAAGCGTTTGTAAACTTTGAATGGATGATCTTTGAGCTTTGCTTCTAACCTTTGAGAGATATTGGCTTGATAAATGTCTCCGCTAGCGATGTACTCTTTGGTTTTTTTGACGACGTTTTGGAAAGACTCTTTGGTGAAATTAGATTGCAACCTTCCTCTTCCTCCTTCTTCTTTCCTGTTCCTTTTCCTTTCCGGAAAGGAATGAGGAAGAGGGATTTGTTTCCCATGAATTGTGAAATCCTGCTTCTTGTGATCAAAAACTAGCAAAGTCTCCGGAATTACAAAATAAACTTTTGGTAGCCGCAGATCATCCTTAGCTAAATTTGGTAGTTTTTCAATCTCCCAAGCAAAATCATAAGAGAGAAAGCCAAAAGCCCCGCGGTTGAGGTCAGTTTTTTCTAATTCCTCAAAAGAGGTAATGGTTTTGACAGGGTTTATCCCAATGAATGAATATTGCTGCAGTTTGCCCAGGCCCGTGGGACTTTCGAGCAGAAAGCAGCCCTTGCCATTATATAATTGTTCAAATATATCAATTGGATATTTGATATTTGTCATTTGACATTCCGTTAGGCGAGGTCTGGGTGGCTACTTATATAACCTAGGGCATGACCTGGATAAAATTATGGGCCCACTAGGATTCGAACCTAGAACCGAGCGGTTATGAGCCGCGCGCTCCACCCTTGAGCTATGGGCCCGCAAGATTATTTAGTTTAGCCTATGTTGCGACTGTGCGTCAAGGCGTGGTAAAATAGAAAAAGTCGGGCGGTTAGTTCAGCTGGTTAGAACGCCTGCTTCACACGCAGGAGGTCACTGGTTCGAGTCCAGTATCGCCCAATCTTAAAGAACATGGGCAGTTAGTTCAGCTGGTTAGAATGCCTCGCTTACACCGAGGAGGTCGTAGGTTCGACTCCTACACTGCCCAATCTAAAAGGGGTGATAAACATGGCGGAAAAAGCGAAGAGTGTGGCGGATTTGCTTAAGCAGATCGAAGACTTTGAGAAGACGATCAAGGGGTTGGAAGAAAATGTCGCTGTATTAAAGAAAAGACTGTCTGAAAACCGGCAAAAATACGGAGACGATATTAGCAAGTGGCCAAAAGAGTAATTTTTTGTTTTCTCTTTTTTTGTCTTTTGGTGACCAGCAGTTTGGCTGGCCAGAAATTAGATTTTAATTATTTTCCAGTTTTGGAATA
>JBDRMQ010000175.1:0-3266 GCA_043811955.1 bacterium
ACAATTGAGGGGCTGGAGGCTTTAAAAAAGCAAGGTTTCCAAAAAGCCTTGATTGAAGCTGTTATTGCCGCGAGCAAGAAGTCGCGAATTATTTCAAAAAAATGGACTTTGTAGTTTTTGTTGTTAATTTCATTTTTTCGACTTTATATGTGCTTTTAGCGCTGCGGGCTTTGGTTCCGATAATTTCTTGGCTGGGGCCGATCGCTAGTTTGACTGATCCAATGCTTAAGCCGATCCGGTTAGCTTTGCCGCCACAGCGTCTTGGCCTGGATGTTTCGCCTTTTATCGCGATTATTTTCGCTTGGCTTGTCCAGCGGTTGATTTTAGTAGCTATAACATAATTAAAAGGAGAAATTTAGAGATGAAGCTGTTGATAGTTGGGACGATTGGCCTTGATACAATTGAGACCCCGTTTGGCAAGCGAGAAAATATTTTAGGTGGTTCAGTGATCCATGCGGCAACTTCAGCCAGCTTTTATACTGAGCCGGCAATTGTTGGGGTGGCGGGCCAAGATTTCCCGGCCGAGCACCTTGAATTCTTGAAATCGAGAAAAATAGATGTTTCTGGGGTCCAGATAATGCCAGGCGAGACTTTTCGCTGGTCAGGCTACTATGAGTATGATATGAACCAGGCCCATACCAGGGAGACTTGTTTGAACCTTTATGAAAACTTTGACCCCAAAATCCCTGATCATCTTAGGGGGGCGGAATATGTTTTCTTGGCTAACCTTGATCCAGCCCTGCAAATAAAGGTTTTGGACCAGCTGAAGAGCCCCAAGGTTGTGGCCATGGACACGATGAACTTTTGGATTGAAAACAAGCGCGCTCTCCTGGCAGAGGTCATTAAAAGGGTTGATGTTGTTTTGATGAATGATGGTGAAGTCCGCCAGTTTACGGGGGTGCCTAATATTCCACAAGCCGCGGCAAAGCTGCGCCAGCTTGGGGTTAAAGATATTATTATAAAAAAGGGGGAGCATGGGGCGCTGCTTTTTATGCCGGGGTCCCATTTTTCTGCCCCGTCCTATCCCCAAAATGTTTTGCGTGACCCGACCGGGGCAGGGGATTCTTTTGCTGGCGGGTTTATGGGTTATTTGGCAAAAACAAATGACCTGGCTGAAAAGAATTTGCGACGGGCGATAATTGTTGGCTCGGTCATGGCTTCGTTCAATGTTGAGGATTTTAGTTTGGATCGTTTGAAGCGCTTGACTGAAAAAGAGATATTTGCGCGTTTTGAAGAGTTTCGCGGGTTCTCAGAATTTGAAGCTTTGAGCTTGGCTTAAAAGACAAGGAGGAAAAAATGTTAGAAGAGTTTCAACGGATCGGCCGCTTAATGTTCGCGGAAAGGCTAATTGGTTCGCATGGCGCTAACCTGAGCGTTAGAAAAGGGGATAAGGTTTTTATTACCCGGACTGGGGCAATGCTGGCTGACCTAAAAGCAGAAGATATTGTTGAGGTGGAACTTGGATCGGCGGAAGTAGATAAGGGTATTTCGCCAGAGCTCCCCACCCACCTGGCGGTTTATAAGAATTCTAAAGCCTTGGCAATTATTCACGCCCACCCAGCGACAGCGATTGCCCTTTCAATTACTGACAATAAAATTGTCCCCCAGGACGCCGAAGGATTGCATTTTTATAAAGCCGCCCCGATTGTGCGGGTGCGGGATGGGGTTGGGTCAGAGGAGACAGTCAGGCTCCTGCCAAATTTTTTAGGCGATAATAATGTAATCGCGGTCGTTAAAGCTCATGGAAGCTTTGCTGTGGGGCAAACCCTTGAGGAAGCTTATAAGTATACTTCATTGCTAGAGAATTCCTGCAGGATAATTGTGGCCATTAGGTCCTCTGGCAGTCGCGGGACAGCTGAAGAAAAGCGTCCCTCTCGCCCAAATTCACGCCCAGCCGGGAATAGACGTGATTATAAATCAGCTATTCCTCCAGGCATTGGGGTGATGGACCGGAGTCGTTATCACAAACGATGAACGAGCTTAAGCCCTTACTTGAGAAAATAAAAAGTTATAATCCAGCCGCTGACCTTGACTTGGTTGAGCGGGCCTATAAATTTTCTAAAGAAGCGCATAAAGACCACACGAGACTCTCTGGCGACCCTTATATTATTCATCCCCTGGCTGTCGCGACCATTATCGCCGAGCTGGAGCAAGATGTTTTTACGATTGCCTCGGCTCTGTTGCACGATGTGGTTGAGGACGCGGATTATACCAAAGAGGATATTGATAAGAAATTTGGGCCGGAAGTAGCCAAGATGGTTGAAGGGGTGACAAAGCTCAGCCAACTTAGTTTTATTAACCGCGAAGTCCACCAGGCAGAAAATTTTCGCAAAATGTTTATTGCCATGGGTGAAGACTTTCGCATTATCATTATTAAATTAGCTGATCGTTTGCATAATATGCGCACGTTAAAGTTTTTGCCGGAATCACGGCAGCAAGCGACAGCTCTTGAGACTCGTGAAATTTTCGCTCCGCTAGCGCATCGCTTGGGTGTTTGGAAGATAAAATGGGAGCTGGAAGATCTCTCTTTTTCTTATTTAGAAAGAGATAAGTATCAGGAGCTAAAACAAAAAGTTGCGGAGAGTCGGGGGAAGCGCGAAGTTTATATCCAGGATTTTATCCTGCAAGCTAGCGAGCTCTTAAAAAAAGTTTCAATCACAGCTGAAATTAATGGCCGAGCCAAGCATTTCTACAGTATTTACCACAAGATGGTTGACCAGAACCTTGAATTTGAAGAGATTTATGATTTGACCGCGGTGCGGATTGTTGTGGAGACAATTAAAGATTGTTACGCAGTCCTGGGGGTTGTTCATGCTGATTGGAAGCCGATCCCTGGCAGGTTCAAAGATTATATTGCCATGCCAAAATCAAATGGTTATCAATCATTGCACACCACGTTGATTGGTCCCTCTGGCCGGCCGGTTGAGATCCAAATTAGGACATCTGAGATGCACCGGACAGCTGAATATGGTATTGCTGCCCACTGGCGTTATAAAGAGGGGACGACCTCTAGCGGCTTGGATGAGAAGATGACCTGGTTTCGGCAGATGCTGGAGTGGCAGGATGAGCTCAAAGATGCTAAAGATTTTATGGAGAGCTTAAAGATCGATCTTTTTACTGATGAAGTTTTTGTTTTTACCCCTAAGGGTGATGTTTTTGGCCTGCCTAATGGGGCGACCCCGATTGATTTTGCTTACCGTGTTCACACTGAGGTTGGGCACCGTTCAACCGGGGCCAAAGTAAACGGCAAGATTGTCCCGCTTGAT
>JBDRMQ010000176.1:0-2541 GCA_043811955.1 bacterium
ATCTGTTCAATTATTTTGCCTTCAGCAGGAAGAACAAAAATCCAAAAACAAATTATTATTAGAATAATCCCCTGACACCTAATACCTAGCCCCCAACACCCCTCATACCTCATCCCTCATCCCTCCCTAACTTCAGACTACCTTCTCCTATCTCCAGCACAGTGTACCCTATTATTTGATCGCCAACCTTAACGCCAAGCCCCCTCCCCGCGACTTCGAGCAACGCTTGCTTATTTTGCCCGCCAACCACCCCGGCTAACCGCGCATACTTCTCGCCAAGGAGGGTCGGCTCAGCATTTAAGGCTAAAACTACTATTTGGGGCATATTGTTTTTGTTTGAATTATAAACAAATATCTTTTCGTCTTGGGCAGGTTCAACAAGAGAGGGTTCTGCCTCCACCACTTGAGGCTCTGGGGCAGGACTCTCCTTGTCTGGAGAAGCACAGGAAACTAAAAACAAGGCTAGGAACAATAAACCAAATATCTTCATACAAGTCATCAAGCAAGGTTATTACCAGGTTAACTAACAACTTACAACTTACAACACGCTCGCTTCGCTCGCTACAACTTTTTATTGAATTTATTATAAATACTAATTGTTAGTTGTTTGTTGTAGTCCGCCACAGGCGGACGAGTTGTTAGTTAATAAGTGTCGCAGGTGCGACAGTTGGGAAGAACAAAAACGAGAACAAGGGCTAGGAGCAGGAATAGGAAAGGAAATCCCCCTACCTTCTATAAGCAAGCACTATAGAAAATAGGGGGGAAAGGAAAATTAGTTTAACAGATCAAATAATCCTTGGCCCATAGAAAACTTAGCAACTTTTCTGGCTTTGATCGTGATCGTTTTGCCAGTTTGAGGATTGCGGCCTGGGCGAGCTTTTCGAGCAACTCGTCTCCAGCTGCCAAACCCAACCAAGCGGACTGGCTGACCCTTTTTCAATGCCTTTCCGATCTCAGAAAAAGTAGAGTCAAGAACGTTCATGATTTGAGATTTGGGTAGGCTCGTCTGTTTTGAAATAGAAGCACAAAGTTGTTGTTTATTCATTTATTTCACCTCCTTTTCTTATTAACATTACCACGGCAAACTCTTAATCTGTGTGAATTTTATCAGCGCACCTTGACCAATGTCAAGCAGAATATACAACCTAGGTCACACCTTTTTTGAGATGGATCTTTTTAAGCTCGGTTTTCATCTCCTTTAACCCTTGCCCAAATAAGGGATAAAAAGAAATAATTAATAAAGCTAAAAGGATCGCTATCAGGGGAAGCCCGGCGATCAAGGCTCGGAGGCCAATCAAGAACTCAGGGGTTTGGGTAAAAATGTAAGGGTTATATCCTGTCCAGACAAAAACCAAGCCCATACTGATCGCTTCAAGCCCAATGGCAAAGCGAGTGATAAAAGCATTAGCCCCAAAATACATCCCCTCGCGCCGAGTCCCAGTCTTGGTTTCATCTTCATCAATCACATCAGAAATAACCAGATCAACAATCTCAATAAAACCAGAGAGGCCAATCCCCAGCAAAAAAGCAGTAAAAAGAGCTCCAGCAAAAGTCTGGACAAAAAACAAAGGGAGTAGCGAAAAAGCCAGGACAACCATGGCCAGCATAAATGATTTTTTGGCCGAGAACCGAATGACTATCTGCTGCCAGACATAGAGCATCGGGATCGCGGCTAAAAAGGCAACCGCTAAAACAGCTGCCGTGCTGTGAGCAGGCTCATCAAGCAAATATTTCATAAAAAACGGAATGGTAGCCAAAATCAACGTAAAACTATATTGAACAAAAAGGTTAGAAAAGACAAAGGTTAAAAACGACTTGTTTTTTATAGTCGCTTTAAAAGAGGCGAAGAGCGGTAATTGTTTTTCTTGGCTATATTCAAGGTGCTCACGACTCCCCCAAACTGCAATCAAAAGTGAAATCGAAATCGCACAACCAAAAATAATTCCCAATGTCCCCCACCCCCAAGTGCTAAAAATCAGCGGGGGGGAAACTACTCCTAAAACTAAACCAATCAAACCAAATGTCTGGCGAAAAGCATTAACTTTAGTGCGCTCTTTAAAGTGGGGGAACATCTCTGGATAAAGCGCTGACCAATTTAAGATAGTAATCGTGTAAAAAGCATCAAAAAGGCAAATAAAAAATACAAAATAGAGGAAAAGCGGAAAAACCTGACCAGCCTCAACAAAGGGTGGCCGCCACAACATGTAAGAAACAAAACCAAAAGGGATTGCCCCAAAAACAATATAAGGAATCCGTCTCCCCCATCTTGAATGAGTATGGTCAGAAAGATAACCAACTAACGGATCGTTAATCGCGTTCCAGATCGCATAAATAACCATCCCAGTGGCAGCTAAATGCGGCGGGAGCTTAACTATGTCAACATAAAAGAATATAATGTAAGTAGAAAAGGCCTGATATGACAGGGCGGTCGCCACTGCCCCAAAGCTATACGCTAACTTTCTAGCAAGTTTCACTTAGAAAAAAATCCTTTCTATAGATCAATTGCCTCTGTTGGGCACTGGCCAGCAATTTCTTCGAGAT
>JBDRMQ010000177.1:0-5404 GCA_043811955.1 bacterium
CGAAAAATTAAGGGTTCGGAACCTGAGGCTAAAAGCCTCGGTTCCTTTTCTCGTCGAGAGCAATTTGTATTTTGGAACCGACCTGCCTGCCAGCAGGCAGGGAATTTCATTCTCAGGTTCCAAAATCAACTTTTTCGGAGCTCTCTGAGGCACATATCGTCTCTTTCTGACAAAAATTTCTTTCCTCAAAAAAAATAATGTGATACTATTGGAATGTCGGATGGTGGAGGTTGGGTCGATGGAATGGTCGGTAGTCAAAAGGTTTTCGGCACTAACGACTTAAGACATATGACGATTCTACCGACTCAACCGATCGACAAAACAAAAAAGAAAAGGGGTAATTAATAATGGCAAAACTTTACGAAGAACTAGGTCTGGTCAACACCAAAGAGATGTTCAAAAAGGCAATGGAGGGGAAATACGCAATTCCGGCGTATAACTTCAATAACATGGAGCAGCTGCAGGCGATTATCGGCGGCTGTGCCGAAAGTAAATCCCCTGTTATTATCCAGGTTTCCAGCGGAGCCAGAAAATATGCTAACCAAACCTTATTAAAGTATATGGCCCAAGGTGCAGTGGCCATGGCCAGGAAAGATTTAAAGAGCGATATTCCGGTCTGTTTACACCTCGACCACGGTGATACTTTTGAGCTTTGTAAATCCTGCGTTGATTCCGGCTTTTCGTCAGTCATGATCGATGGTTCAGCCCATACTTACGAAGACAATATCAAGCTGACCAAGCAGGTTGTTGAGTATGCCCACCAATATGATGTAACTGTTGAGGGGGAGCTTGGTGTTCTAGCTGGAATTGAGGATGATGTCCACGCAGAACAGCATACTTATACTGACCCTAACCAGGTTGAAGATTTTGTTAAGAGAACAGGGGTTGACTCATTGGCTATTTCTATCGGTACCTCCCACGGTGCTTACAAGTTCAAGCTAAAGCCAGGCGAAAGTGTCCCTCCCCTGCGCTTTGATATTCTTGAAGAGATTGAAAAACGTCTGCCAGGCTTTCCAATTGTTTTGCACGGCGCTTCATCTGTTGTCCAAGAATATGTCCAGATGATCAATCAGTTTGGCGGCAAGATGGATAACGCGGTCGGCATCCCAGAGGACCAACTGCGCAAAGCTGCCAAGTCTGCAGTTTGTAAGATCAACATTGACAGTGATGGCCGTTTGGTTGTGACTGCCATTATCCGCAAAGTGTTTGCTGAAAAGCCGAGTGAGTTTGATCCGCGCAAGTATCTTGGTCCGGCCCGCGAAGAACTAAAAAAGCTGATCATTGCCAAGAACACCAATGTGTTAGGTTCAGCGGGAAAGGCATAAACAATGAAAGTCAAATTTTCCGCCAAAGGCGGATCCGCCTCCGGCGGAGAAGGGAAAGAGATTAATATCAAAAAGATTGGGGTCTTAACCGGTGGCGGCGACTGTGCCGGACACAACGCGGTTATGTTTGGCTTGCTCCGTCGGGTAAACCAGATCAACAATACCCTGCCAGATGGTGAGAAGATGGAGCTTTGGGGATTATTCGAAGGTTGGAAATCGTTGACCAAAGATCCTGACACTGAAAAAGTTGAAAATATCATGAAACAGCTCCACCGGGCTGACCTAGAAGAGACTTTTAAAGAAGCTGGCACAATCATTAAATCTTCACGCACCAACCTCTTTTCCAAGGAAAACCTGGCTAAAAGCTTCCAGAGAAAGCTATGGAAAACATTAAAAAGCTGGGGCTTGATTGCTTAGTTGTACTTGGTGGTGACGATACCTTGGGGGCTGCTGGTAAGCTGGGAAAACAGTTTTCTTTCCCAATGTTTGGGGCGCCAAAGACTATGGATAACGATGTTTGGGGAACTGAACGGACTTATGGTTTCAACTCTGCGGTTGAAGAATCAGTCCATTTTTTGGAGAATATTACGACCACTACCCGCTCCCACAACCGTTGCTTTGTCGTTGAATTGATGGGACGCCATGCTGGTTGGGTTACTTTGTATGCCGGTATCGCTGCTGGCGCGGAAATAGTTGTGCTGCCTGAAGAAATTGTTAATCTTGACGAGGTTTTTGCCCGGGTTAAAAAGGCCATGGCTGCCCAGAATTTTTGCGTGTTGGTTGTTTCAGAGGGAGCTCGCTTATTTGATAAGAAATATCCAGCTGAATTAAACAAACGTCATCAAGAGCTGCTTGATGTAGTAATTGCTGATCCAAAGCATGCGATGGTTAAAGCTAGACATGAGATGCCGAAGAAAAAGGATTCTTTTGGCAATGAACAGTTGGGTGGGATTGGCGAATACTTTTATGCCCTGCTCCAAAAGCATGTCCCTCAATATGAATATCGGCTCCAGGTTTGCGGTCATGCTATTCGCGGCGGCGAAGCCCATGTTGAAGACCGTATTTTAGGTTTACGCTTTGGCGATGCTATTTTTAAATTTATGAAAGAGAATAAGTTTGGGGTCTATCCAGGACTTGAAGCTGATCAAATTGTCCCTAGAGATCTTTTAGAAGTTAAAGGCGAGCGCTTTATCCCTTCCGACCACCAGCTCTACAAGATGAGGAACGCAATAGACTTCTATTAAATCCTCATCCCGCCTCGTCCTCGATACTCTCGGACTCGGCACCCTTCTCCACAATGTGGAGAAGGGGAAATTTCAAATGTTTGTGTTCTTCCCCTCTCCATTTTATGGAGAGGGGTGGCCCGCCGGAGGCGGGACGGGGTGAGGCTTAAGTCAACCTGCTTTTTATTCTTTGTCAAGATAAGCTAGGTTTTCCCTTAGATGTTGTAGGTTTCTGGTCCCAGTTAATATCACAGATATTGTTACTGGTTTTTGGATAAATTTCCAAGCTTCAGTTGTTAAATCATTTGGCTCTATTTCTCTATCTTCCATTAATTTGTTAACTTTTGATCTGGTTTCATGATTAGATAATTCCCATTTTTGTGAGAGAGCCCCCCTAGCTAATGGTTGATTAGTTATTACCCCAAGGCCTTCTTTGTGAGCTATTTCAATAACATCTTTCATATCATTCCATAAGAGACTATAAGGAAGTTGGAGAGTAGAAAAAATCCTTGTCTTGATTGCTTGCTCTGCGACTTGCGGTGGCCACGCGATTGTTGCCCCCAAATGATCAATATCCCCGCGTTCTTTGAATTTTTCCATTACTTTTAAAGCTGCTTTATCTGCTAAAACATTAGGATTAGCGCTGTGTAGCTGCAAAAGGTTGATATGCCCACCAAACAAGCGCAAGCTATTTTCAATAGATCTTTCTAGTGCTGGGGCAGAGTAATCTCGCTGGCCAGGAGCGTGCTCACCACATTTTGTAGCAACAATAACGCCAGCTTGTTCGATCAGTGATCGATGTGCTGTGACGAATTCCCCAAAGATTCGTTCGCTTTCCCCATAAGCTGGAGCAGTATCAAAAAAATTAATGCCTAATTTGATGGCCCCTTCAAGAAATTCCCAAGCCTCTTTTGCTGAATAAACTGCTGATTCACCTGGGCGATTGATCCCCCACTCCCTACCGATACGAATTAAACCGCAACCTAGTCTTGAGACTTCAATATTTCTGGCTAATCTTACTTTTGGTACTTTCATTTTTATTCATCTCCTTTTTTACTTTGTGGATGCTTATTTAACACCTCCTGCCTCCCTCTCACTTATTTATCGCCTAATATTTCAGACCATTTCATCTACATAATTAGCTAAAATTTAGTAAGTCAACATTTTCTATCATTCCCAATAAAAAATAACCATAAAATAGATAAAATAGCATAAAGATTAGTATAATTTCAGCTAAAAAAATTACAAATAAAGTGAAATTTTAGTAGTTTTTATCCGATAATAATATAGAAGGACTTTGATCCTCTATTAAACCAAGGAGCATAATTGTGGCTAGAAGAAAGAAAGTTAGGCTTAAAGATATTGCCAAGCAACTTGGGATCTCCTTTGCCACTGTTTCGCAGGCACTAAACCACCCCCGCTTGGTTCGCCGCCAAACAGTCAAGATGGTTATGTCAAAATGTGAGGAGCTTGGCTATGTTAAGAAGGTTTCCTCAAAAAAAAGGAAAGGGACAATCGGTGTGGTAGCCCAAGACATCTATAATTTAGTTCTTGGTGACTATTATAATTATGTTTTGCAGGGTGTTTTAGCAGAGAGCCAAAAAAGAGGGCTTAAGGTTGAAATTGAGTGCTTAAAAGATGAGAACCTCCCTTTAATGGTTTCCAAGAATAGTGTTGATGGCTTGCTCCTATTTGGAAAAATTAAAAAGGAACTAGTCCTAGCACTTAAACAAAAAGGTGTCCCCTTAATTCTGGTTGGACACCCTATTCCAAACCTTGAACTTCATACCGTGATGGCAGATGGCAGGGCTGGCGTTTATGAACTAACTAAGCATTTAATTGAGCTAGGTCATCGCAAAATTGCCTTTGTTTATTCTAAGCCGCTGCAGGATTATATTACGGCTGACAGGATTGAAGGGTATCGTTTTGCTTTAATAGAATCAAGATTTAAAATTAACGAGGAATATCTTGTTGAAGCTGATTGGTGCTCCCCAGAATCATCTTATGAAGCTACAAACAAATTGTTAGATTTAAAACAGCCTCCGACAGCTATTGTCTATGCTAATGACCCCATGGCTTACCGAGCTTATCAAGCAATTAGAGAAAGAAAACTGAAAATCCCAAAAGATATGTCTATTGCGGGCTTTGATAACATGCCCATCTCAGATTATATTGAACCGTTTAAACCAGAATTGACAACTGTTGCTGCTCCCCGCCAACAAATTGGGAAAACTGCAGTGGATGTCTTGCAAAATTTAATAGAAAAACCATCAAAAATTGCGCTGCGCTATACTCTGCCAGTTAGCTTAATGATTAAAGGATCGACTGCGCCACCCAAGGCTTAAGTAGCGAGCATATTCATAATTCGCAGATGCTCGAGGTCAACTTGTTTTTTCTTTTTGTAGACTTTGCTAATAGGTGTACAGCAGACTTTTTCAGAAATAGCACCAATCAGGTAGCCGCCCCCACCCTTAAGCATTAGCTCAACCGCGGTAACGCCTAATTTACAAGCGAGTTCACGACTTAAGGCTGTTGGTGTCCCGCCGCGCTGCATGTGCCCCAAAATACTTAAGCGAACCTCAATATTTAATTTCTTCTGGAGTTGTGCTACCAGTTTCCGGCTGTCTGTTGCGCCCTCAGCTACTACTATAATAAAGCTCTTCTTGCCCCGCTCATGCCCCTCTTTGATCTGCTTTACTATAGTATTAAGGTTAAATTTCACCTCTGGGATAATGACAGCTTCAGCTCCGGCAACCATGGCCACATCAAGGGCAATAAAACCGTTGCGTCTACCCATTACTTCAATGACAAAAAGCCGCTCGTGTGAGGTCGCGGTATCCCTTATTTTATCCAAGG
>JBDRMQ010000178.1:0-3693 GCA_043811955.1 bacterium
AAACAATGGATATCGTAGAACTCGAAGGAAAAACGCTTCTCGCCCTGCAAAAAATCGCCAAAGATTTAAATATTTTAAATGTCCGGCAATTAAAAAAACATGATTTAATTTTTAAGGTCCTGGAGGCCCAGACCCAAAAAAGCGGCAATATGTTTGCCAAAGGCGTACTGGAAATATTACCAGAGGGTTATGGTTTCTTGCGCACTGTCGGTTACCTGCCTAGCCGCGAAGATATTTATGTCTCCCAAACCCAGATCAGAAGGTTTGATATGCAAAACGGGGACGTTGTCTCTGGCCAAATCCGCCCGCCCAAAGAAGGCGAAAAATATTATAGCTTATTAAAAATTGAAGCGATCTCTGGCACTGACCCGGAACAAGCCAGGGACAGGGTCCCCTTTGAGGTCTTGACCCCAATCTTCCCTAATAAACGCTACACCCTAGAATATCCAAAATGCCCTGTCTCCTGTCGTCTAATCGATCTCTTGGCCCCAATTGGTATGGGCCAGCGAGGAATGATTGTTTCACCTCCTAAAGCGGGAAAAACAACTATCCTAAAAAACATTGCCAACAGTATTACTGAAAATTCTCCTGACACAATCATCAAAGTCTTGCTGGTTGATGAGCGGCCAGAAGAAGTAACCGATATGCAACGTTGCGTTAAAGGTGAAGTTGTTGCTTCAACCTTTGACGAACCGCCTGAGAATCACATCCGAATCGCGGAGCTTTTGCTTGAATCTTGCAAACGCTTAGTTGAAGGCGGAAAAGATGTCATTATTTTACTAGACTCCATCACCCGCCTAGCCAGGGCCTACAACCTAGTCACCCCACCATCGGGAAGAACTTTATCGGGTGGTCTTGACCCGACCTGTCTGCACCGGCCAAAGAGATTCTTTGGCGCGGCCAGAAACCTTGAAGACGGCGGCAGTTTAACTATTATAGCCACAGCCCTGGTTGATACAGGTTCAAGAATGGACGACATTATTTTTGAAGAGTTTAAGGGAACAGGAAATATGGAGCTCCACCTTAACCGCAAACTGGCGGATAAAAGGATTTACCCGGCAATTGACGTTAAGCTCTCCGGAACAAGACGAGAAGACCTCTTGCTCGAGGAAAAAGCCTTGAAAAAAGTTTGGCTGCTGAGAAAAGTCATGGATAATTATGAGCCATCTGAAGCAACTGAACAATTAATTGAACGGTTAAAAGAGTTTAAGACTAACAAGGCATTTTTTGACTCAGCTGACGTGAAATAGACAAGGGATGTTTACCCTTAAAGAGATACTTGAAACAACTAAGTGTTCTAGGGTACTAGGGACTAGGGACCAGGTACTAGGGATTTCAACTGACTCTCGCACCACCAAAGCCGGCGAACTATTTATTCCTCTCAAAGGACCAAAACATAATGGACGCAAATTCATTAAGCAAGCCTTAGCTAAAGGAGCAATCGTTCTCGACACCAAAAATGGGCTGGCCGCCCTCCAAGACATCGCGGCTTATCACCGTCAAAAATTTAATATCCCAATTATCGGGGTGACCGGTTCTGTTGGCAAAACCACAACTAAGGATATGATCGCCGCTATCCTTGCCCAAGAGATGAAAGTCCTTAAGACCGAAGAAAACTATAATAATGAAATAGGGGTCCCCCTCACCCTTTTGCAATTAACAAAAAAGCATCAGGCCGCTGTTATTGAGATGGGGATGCAGGGTTTGGGTGAAATTGAACTGATCGCAAAAATCGCCCGGCCAACGATCTCAGTCGTCACCAACATCGGCGAATCACATCTTCAATATTTGAAGACCAGAAAGAACATCGCTACGGCTAAAGCTGAGATATTTAAGTTTCAAACAAAAAAAGACTCGGCCGTAATAAATGCTGATGATGAATTCTTCGAGCATTTAAAGTCCAATGTCCGATGCCCGAGGTCCAAGGTCATTACCTTTGGTCTAGTTGAAAAAGCCCAAGTTACCCCAAAGGAGTTAATGGGTATTAAGCTTCCCCTGCCAGGTGAACATAATATTTACAACGCCCTGGCCGCGATCGCTGTTGCCAAAATCCTTAAAATAAAAAGAAAGTCTATTAAAAAAGGCTTAGAATCTTTTCGCCCCTCTACCAATCGCTATGATGTAATCAACAGACCTGACAAGGTCAAAATCATCAACGACACCTACAACGCCAGCCCAAAATCTATGGCTGCTATGCTTGATGTGCTCAGCTGTCTGCCAGGCCGCAAAATTGCAGTGCTGGGAGATATGTACGAACTAGGTAAGCGGACCCGCCCAGCTCATAAAAAGATAGGTCAACTGGCCCGCCGCCTCGGGGTTAACATTTTGATCACCGTTGGTAAACTAGCCAAAGACATGAAGGGGACCTATCACTTTGCCAGCAAAAAATCTGTTGTTAAAAAACTCAAAAAAATTATTCGCCCCGGTGACCGCCTGCTCATCAAAGCCTCGCACGGCCTCCATCTTGAGGAAGTCGTAGAAGCAATCAGACAAATTTGATAAAATGAATCAAGAAGTCTGGGTGGTGGAACTGGCAGGCAGGCACACAGTCCCGATTTGAAGAAAAGATGAGCCGAGGTGGTGGAACTGGCAGACACACCAGCTTGAGGGGCTGGCGCCGTTAAACGCGTAGGAGTTCGAATCTCCTCCTCGGCATTTTTCTTTTGCAGCGAACCATCGCTGATGGGCGGCGACTTTGAGGCGCCGATAGGTGCCGAGAAGTCGCCGCATCTTTATCCTCCAACGAAAAATTAGCTTCCGCCGCAGGGTCGCGCAGCGGGCCGGAGGCGGCCCTGCCTGCCGGCAGGCAAGGCTCGACGCTAAAGGTATTGCTTGTTTTTACTTATCTTATCTAAATTATCGACAATAAACTTGTCCAACCGGTCCGCACTCACGTCAAAAACGTCATATTTTTTGAAATTTCCCCCAAAAATTGACGATAATATATTTAGAGGGGCCTGACCCTCTGATTATGACAAATTTATTTCAAAAAGCCAGATTGAGCTTGGCCGCAACACTGGGAATGGACTTTGCTACCAGGCAAAGTTCACTCCGCCGCTGCGGTGCCTTATTTAAAAAAGAGCGTGTTTTACCAATAGCGCTAGCCGGTTGGGTAAGGCGCGGATTTACTCCAGAAAACCTCGGCCCCCTTCTAAGACGTCAAAGTAGCAGAATTGAACAAGGTCTAGTTGAATTGGTTGTTAATTCAATTGAAGCGGTTACGGGAAACAAGATAATCGGCCGCTTTGGCGAAGGCCGCTTGCAAAACCTGGCCAGAATAATTGGAAAACCTTCAGCTTCTTTTGAGGTCATAACTAAACATGAAAGCGATATGGGCCGTCGTTTATTCTTTCGCGGGATAAAAGCTCTGGATCATGATGTTGAAATTGAGCTCGATAATTCTGTTAGAAAAGAGACTGGAACTACTATTCGATTAAAGACAAAGTTGAACGAAACTGAACAGCGGACTCTGAACGAATATCTCCGATTAAAGCTAAGATATGCTCGTGGTGTAGCAATTGTGGTCAACGGTCAAAGAATTAATGAGGCAATAGAAACAGAAGAAACCCAAAAGATTATAACCATCAATATATCAAGGGATGGTTATTCTGTTGAAGATAATGGTTCGGGAATGACAGCGGAAACTCTGGTTAAGCGATTTCTGGCAATTGGCAATTCCGAAGGCGAGCACCA
>JBDRMQ010000179.1:0-11441 GCA_043811955.1 bacterium
AACCGATTCTCCGCTTCAAACCGCTGCTTGCGCAGTTTATTTACCTTGACCCGAATACTGGTTAGCTCTCTCTTGTTGTAGCCCACAGCTTCCTCCTGTTCCCATTGCCTAATACTTATTATATAATATACTATGTTTAGGTGAAAAACGCAACCTCGGCTCAATTATTTATTTGTGGGGCTGCTTTTTAGCTAGATTGCGCCAAATTCTTGGACTTTCAATTTCTCTGTAAGAAGGTTTTTAAAAAGTGGGGGTCGGGATAAACTTACTCAACACCCAGCCCAGAGAGGGATTCCGGGGTCGCTGTGATTTTGCGTGGCTTATTTTCGCCTTCAGGAGCAGAAACAACACCTGCTGCTTCCATTTCGTCCATCAAGCGAGCGGCTCGGTTATAACCAATCCTAAACTTACGCTGCACATATGAGGTTGAAGCTTGGCCGCTCTCCACGATCAATTTAGCAACCTCATTAAAGAGAGCGTCACGATCACTGCTTCCCTCTCCCCCCCCTTCTCCTCCTCCACTCCTGTCCATATCTAGAGCTTTAATAGTCTGGATCTCCTCAATATACTCTGCTTCACACTGTTTTTGAACATGATCAACAACAGCGTCAATTTCTTTGTCGGTCACAAAAGCCCCTTGGGCCCGCGCTGGCTTCATCGCTCCGATTGGATTGTAAAGCATATCGCCGCGGCCCAAAAGTTTTTCTGCGCCAGAAGAATCGAGTATTACGCGAGAATCTATCTGGGTGGCAACAGCAAAGGCAATCCGGGAGGGAACATTCGCCTTGATCAAACCAGTAATAACATCAACCGAAGGCCGCTGGGTAGCAATAATCATGTGGATGCCTGTCGCCCTTGCCATTTGAGCGATGCGGCAGATTGCCCCTTCAACCTCATTGGCAGCGACCATCATCAAGTCTGCTAACTCATCAACAATAACCACTAAGTAAGGAAGCTTGTCTTCAGGATTTTGCATTTTCTTGTTATACGAAGCTAAGTTGCGCGCCCCCTTGCCATGAAACAACTCATAGCGGCGGTTCATCTCCTGCAAGACCCAGACCTTAAGCGTTATAGCTGCCTTTTTAACATTAGTAACAACAGGGGTTAGCAAGTGGGCGATACCATTGTAAACAGAGAGCTCAACCATTTTAGGATCGATCATAATAAATTTAAGTTCATTGGGGGTTGCCCGCAAAAGCAAGCTGGTAATGATTGAGTTCACACACACACTTTTACCAGAACCAGTTGTCCCTGCGATTAAAAGATGGGGCATTGTCCCCAAGTCTCCAATCAATGGGTGGCCAGAAAGATCTTTACCAATACAAAAGGCTAGTTTTGATGGATGCTCTTGAAATTCTTTGCTCATCGCGATTTCTTTAAGTCTGACCGGAGTAACCACTGGATTGGGGACCTCAATCCCTACCACTGATTTACCTGGCACAGGGGCCTCAATCCTAATCCCTTGAGAAGCCAGTGCGAGCGCAATATCATTAGCCAAACTATGGATGCGATTAACCTTGACCCCAGGCTCAGGCTGCAGCTCGTAGCGGGTAACTGCCGGCCCTTGATAGATCGCCACGACCCTAGCCCCTACGCCAAAGTTCTTTAAAGCCTCTTCCAGTTGGTCTTTGCGGGCATTGATCTGCGCTTGCATATCATGGGCTTCTTTGCGTTCTTTAGCTGTCGAGCTTTCCAGCAGCGAGATTGACGGCAATTTATAGTCTGTGGTAATGCTCATTTTTTCCTGAACAACAGTCGGCTCTTTTTCAACTGTCAGATAAGGCCCTTTCTTTTCTTTATATTCATTCTCTTCCTTGGAAATTGTTGAAGAGATTATAACTGGTGGTGGCGGCGGGGCTTTCAAAACCTCTTCCTCGTCCTCTTCCTTCGCCTTCTTAGCTGGCAGCGGGAGTTGAAATCCCTTGGTCTTTGCCTTGGGCCTGGTTTTGTTCTCTTCCTCCTCGTCTTCCTCCTCTTCCTCTTCCTCCTCCTGTCCCTGAAACGCAAACATCCCCTTAAGGAAACTAATTAAATTAAGGACGGTAACATTAAATAACATTAAAAGGCCGATTGAGCCAACAGCTGTTAAAATAATATATGATCCCCAAAGCCCAACAGTCCTGGTTAAAGAGTAATGGGCCGCGTAGCCAATCACCCCGCCCGCCCCTTGAAAGTAATGGGCCAAGCCACCACCAAAATAATTGGCAGAATAAAATTGCGCTACAGAAATATAAGTAAAAAACAAAACAAATAAACCAGACAAGCGGATGGCCAGCTCTTTAACCTCATGGCGCAAAAGCAAAATAACCCCATATAACCCAATGAAAAGAGGGAGGACCAAAACCCCAACTCCAATGGCAGAGCGAAGGAAAGTTTTAACCACATACAAACCAAGTAATCCAGTTGAAGTTGAAAGATTCGCCACAAAGATGAAGATCGCAAGGGCGATCAAGAGGATCCCAATTACATCCTGTCTAAATTTAGAATGTTCAGCCCCTTCGGCTTGTTCTTCTACCTGGCGTCTTTTTTTACGGCTTATCTTTTTCTTTTTTGGAGGCATTGCTAGGAGTATAGCAAAATCAAGGGAAAGGCTCAAGAGTAAAGTGAAAATTTGAGTAAAGTGAAATTTCCACCAAAGGGAAGCGATAAATAATATAGAGAGCTCCGAAAAAGTTGATTTTGGAACCTGAGAATGAAATTCTCGGTTCTAAAATACAAATTGCTCTCGACGAGAAAAGGAACCGAGGCTTTTAGCCTCAGGTTCCGAACCCTTAATTTTTCGGAGTTCTCATATATGCAAGTCAGGAAAATTCTAGGGGTCCTAAAGCAAGCTACCCCAGTAACAAACCAGCCGCAACGGCTTTTAGTGTCAACAGTCGAGCGATACTTACAAGGGCTTATCAACGTATCCCTGCTGCTGGAAAATCTTTACCTAGAATTCCCGAATTTAGCTCAACAAGAAGGACTTGTTCTGCTAGAGGAAAATGACAAGGATTTCTTAAAATTACTTGGTACTTTTGCCTGGCCGATTGACCCGCTCAAAATGAAGAGAAAACTGAAGCCAACAGCAATCATCAGGCAGTTGTTCAAAATCTCCAAACTAAAAAGAGAGATATTGAGCAAAGATTAGATCAATTATTAGACCTACATCTTGAAGGTAACCTCAATACCGAAGAATATCGCAAAAAGAAAAATCAGTTAACCAATCAAAACATTGAGATTGGACAAAGATTACGAGATTTTGAACAACATGGAAATAATTGGCTCGAACCTATGCGGGTTTTAATTAATTCCTCGTGCCAAGCCAAAATTCTTATATCATCAAATAATAATAATGATATTCATTCATTTCTAAAAAATATCGGCTCGAACTTTATTTTAAAAGGTAAAAAATTCCAATTTGAAGCCAAAATCGGATGGCGGTCGCTGCTGAAAAAATCGCTTTATAATAATTGGCTGCCGGACTTGGATTCGAACCAAGACTGCTTGCTTCAAAGGCAAGTGACCTACCATTAGTCGATCCGGCAACAATTTTGACTGATCCCTTCAATCCAACCAGCAATCGTGCGGTTCAGGTTAGTGCTTCTGCTAACTCTAACAATCAATAAACCATTATAATTTTTTCTTATCCGTTTGCGATCGTTGACTTTTCGGTGCTTCTTGAAATAAACCGCCTGTAAATCATTTTTCTCCAACCCTAAGTTTTCAATCCAGCATCTCTTAACTTCAATCAATCGATGCTGGTTATTTTCATGAATGTACAGTTTATATTTTATACGATTTTTAGCAACCTTACAAATTTCAGTAAGCCACTTAATAAACAACTTTATCATAAACGGATCAGAATTCCCAAACTCAACACCTGTCGAAGGCCTGCCTTCTCTCTCTTTTGCCCCTTCTGCCCAATACAACATTATCCCCATAAGCCACAAACTGGTTTTACTAATAGAAATGTCTACAATTTCAGCCTTTGACTTCCCCTTGATTTCCCTCATACTTTTTAATCGTTTTTCCCTCTGCCTTTGAGCCCCTCGCCTACCAGCTTCGAGTTTCTTCAAAGTCAATCTTTGTTGCTGTCTCTTGCTCAACCCAACTTCTCGCAACCAAAGTGACAGAGTCGATTTAGCCACAGGAATCTGCTTTAAAATCTCCCTGTAAGAGAGCCCTCTCATTCTTAGAGATATTGCTTTTCCTTGTTCCTTGTTTTTTCTAATCATAAAACCTCGATCATGCTTTGTAATAAATACCTATCTTGGTTCAAATAATTTAACCATAAATCATGAAATTTTGCAATGAAAGTAACGATAAATAGGCGTATGACAACCATTTGGCAAAAGACCGCTTCCCCAATATTAACCTGGGCTTTTCAAATAAAGTATCCCAGCCGCAAAGCTATTGCCGCCAGCATCAGGCAACAATCAAAAAGACTAATTGAGCCTATGGACAAAAAAAACCTAATCGCCCTGATGATAAAAAACAAAATCCTCCAGCCAAAATTTAAAGACCTCAGCCCGGGAAAGCTTGAGCACTACCACTTTTGCAAAGCCCTGACCCAAAATCGAGTCTACTCTTTTATCCTTGCTTTTGACAAAGCTTTTAAAGGAAGGTTTGAAATCAACCTTACTGCCGGCCAATTTAGCATTATGCCAACAGTGATGGCAATCCCAGAAACAGCGGATATCACTCAGCAAAAACCGGGTGAAATCTTACGCCCCCTTATCTTAATGCTTCTCTCCAATGCCAATAGGGCCCTAACCCGCAAACAGATCAGGGATACATTAAAAACCAAACACAACATCGCCTACACCCCTGAACAAATCGCCTTTGAGCTTGGGCAACTCAATAGCGAAAAAAGCATTCTCACAGTCCAAACAGAAGATCCAACCCAGGCAAGGTACTTGGCTGCTCATCGCCAAAAAGACATGCTGGCTGATAATTTAATCTATCACTTTATTGATGAAAACGGAAAAGAGGGTCTTATCCACAATGGGTCAGCGTATGATCTGGCAAATAGCAACAAAGCATTGCGCATTTTGCAAGCAGACCGCAAAATATCTTATGTTTCCAAAGAACACTTAAAAATTAAAAATATTGAAACCACTCAAGTCAAAACCTCAGGCAAAAGAAAAGCCTATGCTGTTTACACAGATAACCTTAATGAGTTAGTTGAGCAAGCCTTGCTTGTCCGGGGTTTAGAAGAAGACACTCTGGCAACTTACTATATCGACACAATCCACCAAACTGATTTTTCTTTTGAAATTTTCAATGTCTTTGCCCTGGCTTTTTTGGGAGAAAAGAGAGTTGGAGGAAAAGCATACAAAAAACTAAGGGCGGCTTTTACTGCCGGAATAAGCGTGGCCAGGCCAAAATCAATTACCAGCTTTCTTTATGAAGCCAGAAAGGTTGTTTATTTAGGCGGCCAGACAGAGGCTGTTTACCTTGCCCTCTTAAAAGATCCAAAGGCCGCCCGGATGCTGCAGGGGTCGTCAATCTTTTCCCCTGAGGAAATCGGGCAACTTAGCAACCGATTATCTCGCTTAAATCTATTGGCTAAATTCCCCTTATTTTTTATGCCTGGTTGGTCATACTCTTTGCAAAACTATATTCACTATATCTATGACCAGACAGATACATACGAAGTCTTTCTTTGCCTGCTGGTCCGCAAAACAGACCAGCTAAGGCGCTGTCTCAAACAAAACAATCTCACTGCCTCCCCCCATATCATCAGGGAGATTGAGATGGTCTTTGCTCCTTTGGCTGAAAGCAAGGGTTTTGAAGATTTTGGCAACGACCTAAGAGGTCTGTCGGCGCAACTCTGTGACCCCAGCGGCTATAAAACAGCCCAAAAGCTCCTTGAACAAGCCTTGGGAACATCAAGATCACAAGCAAGGCGACATTTGATCAACTTGAGGCGCGAATTAGGAACAGAAATAATCAGAAAATCTTACAACTACCTATCCCAAGAGAACATCCGAATGCAAAGCAGGGTTAAAGAAGTATCGTCTTTAAAAGGAAAAACAGACTTAAAGCCGGATGAAATCAGGGACTTTCTCGGGATCAGGATAATCTGCAAAACCCTTGATGAAGCTCGGGTAATTACTTCCCAGCTCAGGAGTCGGGACAAATCATCTCGTTTTTGCCTGGCAGAGCTCCCTGGCAATGAAAATCCAATCGACGACAACTTAGAAAAACCAAACGACAATGGCTGGCGCGGCTGGCGCGGCCAGTTTACAGACCCTGACCAAAAAGAAAGAACCATCAGTATCCAGGTCTTGACTGAAGAGATGGAAAAAGCTGATAAACAAGCCGCCTTTGCCCATTGGGCCTATAAAGCTGAACGAGCAGCCAGAATAACAACAAAGGGACTTCCCCATTACAGAAAACAGCTTTTTGATCCCGCCCCAATTTACCAATATAACAGAGATCCTGAACATGATTTTTATGTTGACAGAAACTACGCCCGTAAGTACAACCGAGTCTTTGTTACCCTTGATACTCAACGTGTAAAAGGGCTGCCTTCCGCTGATGAAATGGGAAAGGTTGCAATACATCGCGTTAAAGAGGGGGGATTGGTTGAAGACATTGTTGCTTTCCCTGCTTACGACAAGCTCTTGTTAGCTGATTATGCTTTTTGTGATATATACTATCCCAAACTCAATGATAAAGGGGAAATCGAATTTGTCTCATTCAAAAAAGGTCCAGCCAAGGCAGCGGCTAACGAGATTGTTCCTAATGGCACGTTTATTGTTATTAATTGTAACAACGGCGGAGTTAACCGCTCCGTTGGCACACTCGCAGAAACAAAGTTAAGGTCAAAAGAGATCAGGACTAAGCTCCTGTGCCAGCTAGCCCTTTCCAATGAAACAGGAAGTCTAGATATTAATAATAAAATCAAAGAAGGCAAGGCTAAGCCAGTAGCAAAACTATTAAACACTCGAGAAAAACGCCAAGAAATAATCAGGCAGGCAGGGTTGGTCTATAAAGATAACTCTGAGCTCTGGCTGGCTATTGCCTTTGATTTGATAACAGAGGAAAGGGTCCGCGATTGGCTGGGAATCCTTGAAGCCATTGTCTCCTATAAAACATCTAAAAAAGGAGATCTTGAGATAGAAATTTCCGCCCCAGACCGTCAGGGACTGCTTGATTACATTCTTTCTGAACTCGAAGACTCCTACAAAATACTTGGCGCTAGGGTTAAGACAAACCAACAGTTTCTAGGGGCCTCTCCGGCCAAAATCACGCTTACGCTAAAAGAAAAACATAAGCTGGAGACTGTCCCCAGCCCTTTGGTTTTACAAAAAACAATAGATTCCATCGCCTTTCCAAAAAAACAAAAAAACAGGCCCAGCACATACGCGGAAATCCAGCTGCAAAATGTTCGAGGGGCTGATGAGTGGAAAACAATCCACTTAATAGCAAAAAAGGCTCAAGAGCTTGGTATTAGCATTGTCGAACTAAACCTTCCTCCGGCAAAAGGAAATGATCCAGGCTTTATCAGACTTGAAAAAGAGGGTGAATCTGGCGAAGACTTTGAGGCCTTGTTTGGCGAATTAAAGGAATTCGCTCACGTAAAGTGCAAGTTGATCAGCTAGCAACTTTATAAAGCTGCCGGAGGCCTTTCTCCTGCTCAGCCGACAATTCTCTTTTCCGCCGCCCCATCATCTTCTTCGCTGTAGCCACAAAAGCTTCAAACTTATATTTATCGTTTAAACCCCAGGCAAAATTAGGGACATATTTGGGGGTAACCCCACCACCAAAAACATTCGCCCCCACCCCAATCACTGCGCCAGTTGTAATTAACGTCCCTATCCCAGTCTTAGCATAATCACCAACAAAACAACCAAGAAATTGCTCGCCAGAATCTATCTCACTCCCATTAACTTGAACCTTAACACTCCCATACGTATTTTTTAAGTTTGAATTAGTCGTTCCTGCCCCCAGGTTCACCCATTCACCAATATAAGAGTGGCCAATAAAACCATAATGACCTTTATTTGAGCTGCCATGAAAAATAGAAGCGACAACCTCGCCATTAATCCGACAATTAGGACCAATTGAGACTGGCCCACGCAAGTTTGCCCCAGCTTTGACGACGGTCCCCTTGGCAATATAGATCGGACCGTGCCGGGCATCGAGCACTGCGCAAGGTTCAACCTCTACTCCTTTTTCAATCAACATGTTTTCTTTATTAAGCAAAACTGCAGAAGAATGAATTTCTCCCTCACACCTAACACCTAACACCTGCAAATCCTTGGCTAAATCCTCCCCTAAATTCCCAATCAAATCCCAAAGATAATTTACTTTTCGCTCAGGATGATCCGCAAGCGTCCTCGCCCCGCAACGCAGATCGAGAACATCTCGCAAGTGTGTTAGTGGATAAAATTTTTCTCTTTTCATAATCTCCCTAGTCCCCAACCCCTAGCCCCTTCCTCTTATACTTTGGATCTTCAAAAGAGTACTTAAACTTAGTATGGACACTGTAGCGGTCTTCCAAAATAGCAACTACATCCTCAATAAAAACCAACTCTTCATCTGTGGGAATAACATAGACCTTTACCGGGGAATCATCGGTTGAAATTAAAGTTTCTGTTTCACCGTCTCGCGCTTTCTCGTTTTTTTTGTGATCAATCTTAATCCCAAATTTACCCATATCATGCAGTACCCGCTCCCGCAACGCCCAATTGCGCTCACCTGCGCCAGCAGTAAAAACAATTGCGTCAACATGGCCCAGGGCCGCCATGTATGAGCCCACATATTTTCTTAAGCGATACGCTTCTATCTCAACTGCCAGCTGGGACCGCTTGTCCCCAGCAGCAGCAGCCTTATCAATATCGCGGCGATCGCTGTACTTTCCGGTAATCCCCAAAAGCCCGGATTTTTTATTTAAGATAGAATCAATTTCCTCAACATAAAACCCTTCTTTTTCAATCATAAAAAGCAGGATAGCAGGGTCAACATCACCACAGCGGGTTCCCATGACCGCCCCTTCAAGCGGAGTCAGCCCCATACTGGTATCAACAGAAATCCCGTTTGAGACAGCGGTAATACTAACCCCATTGCCAATATGCATGGTAATTAAATTTGTTTCGGACGGTTTCTTCCCTAATAAAACCGAAGCGCGGCGGGAAACATAAAGATGCGATGTCCCATGGAAACCGTACCGTCTCACCCCGTACATGCCGTACCATTCATAAGGCACAGGATAAACATAAGAGTGCTCCGGCATGGTCTGATGAAAAGCCGTGTCAAAAACAGCAATGTGAGTGATGTTAGGCATTACTTCTTGGGCAGCTTCAATGCCAGCAATGTTCGGGGGATTGTGGAGTGGCGCTAAATCCTGGACACTTTTGATCGCAGTTAAAACCTCATCATCAATCTTAACCGAACTTTTGAATTTTTCGCCGCCATGGACAACCCGATGTCCTACCGCGGAAATCTCTGACAAGTTTTTTATGATCGGGGCGTCACCGCTAGTAAGTTTTTCAATAATTTGCTGGAGGGCGGTTTTGTGATCAGGACATTCTTGACCAATCCGTTCAATCATCCCTTTGGTAAGGACCCTGCGCTCGCCCCATTTAAAAAGCTTATATTTTACTGATGAGCTACCGCAATTTAAAGCCAAAATTATCATATACTTTTCCGTTTATATCAACTATAACGACTTTGAGGCCTAACTTTTCTATTAATTTCAATCCTTGCCCTGGCCCGAGCACAAAAACCGCTGTTGAGAGCGCGTCTGTTTCACCAGCATCTGTGCCAATTACTGTTACACTCTGGCAAAGAATCGCGGGCTTACCATCTCTTGGATCAATAATATGCTGGCCCCGCTCATAATCACCAGAGGTTGATAAACTTTCACCGTTGGAAAGCTTAACAACACCTAGTATCTTGCCTTCCTCCCTCGGATCCCTAATCCCTATCTTCCACCCTACCCCTCTTCCTTTCCCCACCACCGCTACCGTCGAGCGCATATCTATAATACCATTTTTAATCCCTTTTTGCACGAGCAGCTGGCGCGCGGCTTCGACTGCATAACCCTTACCAATCCCGCCTAAATTCATCTGGCCGGCAAAATTTATATCAAAAGCCCCATCAGACAACTTTTTGATTTTATTTGAGAGGCCTATAATTTCCTTAATTTTGGGCGGGTTATCATATGGGTGAACATTATTAATCGCACTCCGGGGATCTTTCCAATTAAACATTCCTTCGAGCCGCTTCATTTCAGCAAACGCCTGATCAATCAAGGCTTCTGCCTTCCTGCCAGTCGCTTGGATACGCACCGGCGTCCCCATTATAAAAGCGGTCTTTTCAACCTGGGGTTCTCTTTTGATAAAAACAAACAGCAGGAAAAATAATAACAAAGCAATAGAACTGAAAAGGAATAGTCTTATTCCCCCTCTCCCTCTGGGACCTGCCTGCCGGCAGGCAGGCGGCAAGGCAGGGAGTGGGGTTAGGGGGTGAGGGCTGTTATGGTTGCCTTTTATCTGCACTAAATATATGATATAATATATAAGGTTAATAAACAATTGTCATGAACAAGGTCAAAAGCATCAAAAAGAAAGATCTCCTCGGACTCAAAGACCTCTCCGTTTCCGAAATCAAATTAATTCTTGACACTGCTTCGTCCATGAAAGAGGTTGCTGCCCGGCCAATCCCTAAAGTCCCTACCCTACTGGCCAAACATATTGTCACCTTATTTTATGAGCCCAGCACCAGGACCAGGACCTCTTTTAACATGGCAGCCAAACTCCTCTCGGCCAATGTTACCAATGTCGCGATCTCCTCAAGCAGTGTGGTCAAGGGGGAAAGCCTGATTGATACTATTAAAAACCTTGAAGTCATGGGGGTTGACGCGATTATTATCAGGCACTCGATGGCCGGTGCCCCTCAGCTAGCAGCCAAAAATTCAAAGGCGTCAATTATAAATGCTGGCGACGGCTTCAACGAACACCCAACCCAAGGCTTGCTCGACATCTTTACAATGCGGGAGAAAAAAGGTGACCTCAAAGGAAAGAAAGTGCTAATTGTCGGTGACATCAAACATTCCCGCGTGGCCAGGTCAAACATTTGGGGCTTAACCAAACTTGGAGCAACAGTCGTGGTCATCGGCCCGCCAACCATGATCCCTAAAGATATTGAAAAAATGGGCGTGCGGGTCTCTCACAAGTTAGATAAAGAAATAGCAGACGCTGACTTTATTAATATGCTCAGGATCCAAAAAGAGCGCCAAGAAAAAGGGCTCTTCCCCTCAATTGAAGAGTATGCCGCTCTTTATGGCTTAAACGCGGAACGGATGGAAAAAGCGCCAAAAGATATTGTCGTCATGCACCCAGGCCCAATTAACCGCGGCATTGAAATGACCTCTGAAGTCGCGGATGGCTTAAACAACGTGATCTTAGAACAAGTCACCAATGGCGTGGCCGTGCGGGCCGCGCTGT
>JBDRMQ010000180.1:0-4159 GCA_043811955.1 bacterium
CATGGCTGCTCAATCATCTTCATAAAAGACTCGACCTTGGGGTCATATGAGAGGCCAAGCATAGGGACAGAGCTAAGACAAGCAAAAATCAATGAGTGCAAACGCATCCCAATAAGCAATCCCAGTTGTGAGATTGCGCTCAGCATTTGCCCCGCATTATAATCTGTCCCTAAAACTTCATATTTCGTTTTCAGATGAAGGGTTATATTCTCAATTATTGCCTGGTCATGTTGCGGCTGAAAAAGAAGAAAGACTGGCTCAAAATTGAATTCTTGAGCCAGCCAATCAATAAAAGCCGCAAAGTCCTGATAAAATTGGTCGGTCTTACCCTTAAAATCCCTAATGGATATCCCAACTAAAGGTTTATAATTAGGTGGGGCAATTGGCTCAAAAATAAAAGTTGGATCAGCCGTTAATTCAACTCTAGGCTGATCAATCCCTAGTTTCTTAACCTTGTCAAAGGACTCTGGATCTCGCAGTGTTATCACGTCAACTCTATTTAAAACCTTTTTGGCTAAAGCTAGATTAAATTGCCCAGTCAATGGGCCAAACCCTTGCGCAAAAATCATCACCTTCTTTTTAAGGAACTTTGCCAGCCAAACCAAGCCCAGATAATACCAAAAACTCTTGGTGCTGGTTGAGTTTTGCAGGAGGGTCCCTCCCCCGCTAATAAAGGTGTCAGCTTTTTTTAGCTCCCTAATAATTTCCAAAAAAGCAAAGCGGGAAATAGCTTTAAGATTAAGTGCCCCCTCAGTAGTGGCTGGGGTGGCAGAAAGAACAGTTATCTTAATCTTTGGGTTATGTTTTCTTAGCCCTTTAACAATGGCCTCTAACACAGCCTCATCGCCAATGTTATCTAATCCATAATAGCCAGAAATGACAACTCTCATAATTATTTAGTTTTCCAAAATGACTTCATAATCAAACGATCAACTAGTAGCCCAATAATTAAACCAAAGATGACCCCTAAGATCAAGCCGTTAATGCTCCGGGCAATTGAGACCATAATTGGGGTGTGGACGTGTGAAAATGAGTTGATCATTGAAATTGGGGCAATTGTCCCTGCGGCAGCCAATAACCACAACCATTGTGTCCGCCCTCGCAAAAAAGAAATCGCAGCAATAAAAAGGGCTGGATAGCCGATTAAGAATTCCTTTGTTCTGGGGCGGATAAACATTGCTGTCTCAAGAAATTCCCTAAAGTATTTTTCTATGGCTGGGACTGGCAAGACAAAGTTGCCTGAGCGGGCCAAGAGAACAAAAAGCGCCCCAAGAAAAACCAGAGAGCTGACAACGATCGCGGCCGAAACTTTAGCAGCCATGATCAATTTTATATGATCAATTAAGTTCCCCCTAACACTTTTAAGTAAAAAATAGACGGCTACCAAGACCATCGGCAAAAGAAGGGCGAACTTGACCCCTGCAAAAGTTTCTACCCCCAGCATAAAGCGATAGTCAGCTAAAATACCCAAAAGCAGAAAAAGCCCGATCATTGTTTCACCAACAATATTCAAAATAATCATAATTGGATCAAAAATAGAAAAGATTACCTTGGCTTTTTTGGAAAGATTTGAGATTACAGCTAAGGTTGGAAAGGTAATAGTAGTAAGCAAGGCCAAGCTCTTTTGGACCAAGGTAATATAGCCAGCATTGATCATGAAATAGGTCCCAACCATTGACAGCAGCAAAAGCAAATAGGTCAAAGCTAGCGGCAGGGCCAGAAAATAGCCCAAAAGAAGTAAGGCCCCGGTTAAAACTCCGGCAGCTAAAAGCAACAGCTGCCAAGGGGCGACCATTAAAGGATAAACTTTTTCAGACTGGCCGATAATAAAACCGGATTTTTCCAAAGACTCTTTAACCAAGGTAAAATACTCAAGATTATAAACAATGGGAGGGCCGCCGCATTGCGTAGGCTGGAACGGGCGAAGATAGATTAGGCTAACGCCGCGCTCTTTAGCCGCGCGGACAAATCTTTTGACTGCCTCGCCTTGAGAAATTTTTTTAAGCTCTTTTTGAGGGACGCTGTGGACACGAACAACATCCCTGGCCATTAATTTTTTAAGCCGGCTATCCCCCTCTTGTTTCACTATTTCAATATAGCCATAACTGATCTTGTTTTTTTTCATCGCGGCTGAAACTTGCTCCAGATCAGCTGGATAGCCCAAAATTTCTTCGCCATCAAAAATAATTGTCTCAAAATCACTCAAGGCCGAGACCTTGGCCCCAATGTTTTCCGCGGTCAATCTTGCTTCTTGCCAGACTCGAGGAATAATTTTAAAACCAAAGCTTGAGAGATATGCTTTTTGCGCTTCTGAAATTCCCAAGCCTATCTCGCGCAGCTCTTCTGCTATGGCGTCGACCTCCAAGACCGCCCCGCCAAGAAAATTGATCCGATTTTTGCCCAGGACAAGTTTAAGATGATTGTAAATTCTTTTGCGGTCATTACTGCCTGGGGCATAAATATAAGTTTTTTCTTTTTTGACCAGCTCTTTTTCTATCAGGCCGCTAAAAGGAGAACCAGCCATGGCTAAGTTCAAGATACCTTCGCCTTTAGCGCAGTAAACTTCTCCCTCGGCATTAGCCTCAGGCAGGGTTTGTTCAAAGACCCCAAGCGAGACTAGGCCGCTCTTTTTAACTTCAGCTAAAATTAGATCAAGGGGTTTTTGCTCATTAGCCGCCAGCATTTTCAAGTCATTAAAATCAACACATAGTTCAATCCCGCGGCTTTGCATTTCAATAAAATAGCGGGAATAGCCAAGGTACGCTCCCAACATAACCGCAATTGTTAAAATAAAGATCAGCAAACCCCTTCCAAATTTATCAAACATTACTTCTTCTCCCTTCTAAGTGACCCTTCAATAAAAGGGTCAATATCTCCATCAACTACCCGTTGAACATCGCCGACTTCGACATTGGTGCGATGGTCTTTGACCATGGTGTAGGGCTGAAAGACATATGAGCGGATTTGGCTCCCCCACTCGATCTTTTTCTTTTCACCGGCCAGGTCTTCAATCTTGTCTTTTTGCTGCTGCTGCATCATCTCATAAAGTTTAGCCTTTAAAAGCCGCATAGCTGAATCTTTGTTGGCGTGTTGTGAGCGGTCGGTTTGACTTTGGGTAACAATGCCGGTTGGGATATGGGTAATGCGAACTGCTGAGCTAACTTTGTTAACATTTTGTCCCCCTGGGCCTGAAGCCCTATAAGTATCGATGCGCAAATCTTTGGGCTCAATTTCAATTTTAATCTCTGCTTCAATTTCTGGGATAACTTCAACCGCGACAAAAGAGGTGTGCCTCTTGCCCTCAGAAGAAAATGGAGAAATTCTAACCAAACGATGGATTCCAGCTTCATTTTTTAAATAGCCGTAAGCATAGAGCCCTGAAATAATTAAAGTTACCCCTTTAACCCCAGCCTCCTCCCCGTATGAGATATCAGGCATTTCAATGGTGTAGCCTTTTTTCTCAGCCCAGCGTGTGTACATGCGCAGCAAGATTTGGGCCCAATCTTGGGAGTCAGTCCCGCCTGCCCCAGCGTTTATTGACAGGATGGCATTGTTTTTATCGTATTCTCCGCCTAAAAGCGCGGCTAGTTCCAGCTCTCGGGCTTTTTTGCTTAAGGTCTCATATTCTTGGCGCAGCTCTTTTTCTTCATCAGCTGAAGCCATTTCAACTAGGGTTACTAGGTCTTCTACGCCATTACAGAGCTCCTCTAATGTCACAACCTCTTTTTCCAGCCCTTTTTTCTCTTGCATAATTTTTTTGGCATGGGTTTGATCTTGCCAAATATTGGGATCAGCGGCTGCTTGTTCAAGCTCCTCTAGTCTTTTTTTCTTGGCTTGAATGTTTAGAATCTTGCCAAGCTCTGAACTTTTTTCTTTAAGAATATCAATTTCTGATTTTAATTCATCTAGCATCTTAACCTTCTTCCTTCAACATACCCCTCGATTTCTCTCGGGACAAGCAGCACTTCTTATACTTCTTCCCGCTGCCGCAGGGACAGGGGTCATTTCTGCCTACTTTAATCTTGCTTTTAACCGGGGCTGGTTTTGCGGCTGACTTTTGCGGTGGCCCATAGCTGACACTTTTGACCTGGCTCTTTGGAACTTCACCAGGCTCAACAATTTGAACCTTAAAGATCATACCAATGATTTCTTCTCGAAC
>JBDRMQ010000181.1:0-2789 GCA_043811955.1 bacterium
GTCGGTAGCCGCAAGGTCTCTGGCGGCGGGACATCAGAGTGGATCTGGTACCGCAAAATTATCCACTCAGTTGCCCGCTGGCTGGGCAGTTTCCTCACCCCTATCCAGGACATAACCTCGGGCTTTTTTATGTTTAAGAAAGAAATTATTAAAGGGGTCAAACTTGAGCCCCGCAGCTGGAAAATCGGGCTTGAGATTATGGTCAAAGGCAAATATGATCAGGCTGTGGAGTATCCAATTGTTTTTGTGGAGAGAGAGGCTGGGAAGAGTAAGATGGGGTATAGAGAGGTATTGGCGTATTTAGGACACTTAGTTTCGCTAACAATGTATAAATTTCAGGAACCTGCGTCTAAGCCTACCTGCCGGCAGGCACGGCACCGCGGTTCCTAAGGGATCAAGGGGCGAGGGCTTTGAAAGACTTATCAATAATAATAGTAACAATTAACAACAAAAAGATCCTCTCTGAATGCTTAAGGTCTATCTATAAAAGCACCCGCAAGATCACCTTTGAGATAATAGTTTCTGATAATGCTTCAACCGACGGCTCTCAAGCTATGGTCAGGATGGACTTTCCTGAAGTTAAACTAATTGAAAACCAAGAAAACCTCGGCTTTAGTAAGGCTAACAATCTTGGACTGCGAGCTGCTAACGCTCATTACTCTATGCTCCTCAACGACGACACAATAATTAAAGATGGGGCATTAGATACCCTGGTCAATTTCATGAATAAAACCCCTAAGGCTGGTGCTTGCGGCCCTAAAATCTTCAACACCGATGGCACATTGCAACACCAGGGAGGGCTGCTTAGCAAAAAGTTCTGGCAATCAAATATCCCCACAACTGTTGAGTTTGTCATTGGCGCAGCCTTGCTTGTCCGCCAAGAGGTAATTAACCAGGTTGGCCTCATGGACGAAAACCTCTTTTTCTACAATGACGATTTAGATTGGTGTATGAGCATAAGGAAAGCTCGCCCCGGACCAAATGGTACAGGGGCTGGCTGGAAGATATTCTTTGTTCCTGCAGCTGAAATCATCCATTATGGCGGCTTTAGCAGCAAAAAGACTTTTAACCATAAACTTTTTATTGAGGGATTCCGCGGAGGGCTTTATTTTTGCCGCAAGCATTATGGCGAATTTGCCTATAATGTATACCGCTGCTTCCTCATCCTATTCCTAATCCTGTTCCTGCCCTTTTTCATCCTCAACCCGACCAAATTCTTTGCCCACAGTGACATTATAATGTTGGCTGCCCGTGGACAAATCCCCAAACCTATGGTAAAATAAATAAGTTATGAAGGAAAAAATTCATCCCAAATACCAACAAGTTGAAGCAAAATGTGCCTGTGGGGCCACTCTTTTAGTTGGCTCAACCAAAGAAAGCCTCCACGTCGACATCTGTTCTGCCTGCCATCCACTTTTCACTGGGAAACAAAAATTGCTGGATACAGAAGGACGAATTGAAAAATTTAAGAAAAAATACGCCAATATCACCCCTCGTAAAGAAAAACCTAAGAAGAAAAAAAGTAAAGTTAAAACCTCTACTGTAAAAAAGAAACCAAAAGTTAAAAAATAGCCATGCTGTTAGATAAGCTGGCCAACATAGAAAAACGCTACCACCAATTAGAAAACCTTCTTAGTTCTCCGGAAATCATCGCTGACCGAGAAAAATTCCAAAATTATTCTAAAGAGCTGGGCGACCTAAAAGAACTTTTTGAAAAATCACAAGAATACTCAAAGGTTTTAAAAGAGATCAAGGACGCCCAAACCATGCTGGATGATAAAGAAATGAAAGAGCTGGCTCAGGGCGAGCTCGAGAAACTAGAGCAAACCCAGAGCAAGCTGGAGAAAGAGATCGAGGTTTTACTGCTCCCCAAAGACCCGCTTGATAACAAAAACATTATCCTTGAGGTCAGGGCTGGCACAGGCGGCGAAGAAGCAGCCTTGTTCGCTGGAGAGCTCTTGCGCATGTACCTGCGCTATGCTGAAAGGCGGGGCTGGCAAACCGAGATGATTAGCGCTAGCGATACAGGGATCGGCGGCTACAAAGAGGTTACTGTTAATATTATTGGCCGTGGGGCCTACCGTAAACTAAAGTACGAAAGCGGCACGCATCGTGTCCAGCGAGTGCCCAAAACAGAATCAGGCGGCCGGATCCACACCTCTGCAGCCACGGTTGCTGTTCTGCCTGAAGCTGAAGAGGTTGACATCCAGGTTGAACCAAAAGATCTGAGGATCGATACCTACCGGGCTTCTGGGGCTGGCGGCCAGCACGTTAACAAAACCGATTCCGCGGTACGGATCACCCACCTGCCAACCGGCGTTGTGGTTGCCTGCCAGGACGAGCGCTCCCAGTTAAAAAACAAAAACAAGGCAATGAAGCTACTGCGCACCAAAGTCTTTGAACAGGCAGAAGCAAAGGCCCATAAAGAGCGAGCAGAGAACCGCCGGATCCAGGTTGGCACAGGTGATCGCTCAGAAAAGATCAGGACCTACAACTTTCCCCAAGGCCGCATTACCGACCACCGGATTGGGTTTACCACGCACCAGCTGGAAGCAGTCCTTGACGGTGAATTAAACGAAATAATCGCTGCCTTGGCCGAAGCTGATCGAGTTGCCAAGCTAAGCAAAGCTTAAATAAATGGATCGCCTTGAGGCAGAAATCCTTCTCTGCCACGTTTTAAAGACCCCGCGTTCAAAGCTTTTTAGTCATCCTGAAAGAAAATTAACTCGAGCAGAGCAAAAACTCTACGATGAACTTCTCGACCGCCGCAAAAAACACGAGCCAATTGC
>JBDRMQ010000182.1:0-4933 GCA_043811955.1 bacterium
GCATCTTAATCGGGATCTTTAGCTCTGATAAGTAACTGTCAACTCTCCGATACTGCAATTTTCTTTGCTCGTCAGTTCCCCAGCCGGTCTGACGAGGGATGCGAAAGCAGGGATGGTTCATTATTATTAGAAAGCGGCCCCCCTTTTTCAAAACGCGGGCAACGGCAGCAATAACCTTCTCCAGCGGATTAATGTTTTGGATCGCTAGATGACAGCTAACTGCGTCAAAGGTTTCGTTTTGAAAAGAGGTGAGCTTAGTTGCGTCCTCAACCGAGTAGTTAATGTTTTTGGAGTGTTGTTTGGCAAGGTTTATCAGCCTTTTAGAGAGGTCACAACCAGAGGTTTCTACTCCCAGCTCGGCTAATTTTCGACAGAAAACCCCTTGCCCGCAGGCGACGTCAAGAATTTTCTCGTCTTTTTTTGGGGCGAGGAGTTTTATTGCGCCGGGAATAACAAGTTGTTGGTGAAAATCAGAGCCCTTATTCCCTACATGCTTGTCATACCAGCCAGCGACCTTGTTCCAGCTGGTGTTATGCGGCTTTTGGGACATTTATATCCCTAATTCCGGAATATCAGGCAGGATAAGGTCTTCTGCCTCGATCTCAATCGCGGTTTTCTTGTTGATGCCGCGCCGGCTCTCTTTTTCTAAAAATTGAACAATGTGTTTTATCTCAGGGAGCTGGCGCAGCTGTTTTTTTATTTCCGCGACAGCATTAGGGGTGTTGTTGTCAGATTCGTAGATCAGCTTAAAGGCTTTCTTGATTTCAGTGCTGGCTTGGTTTGATATCCCGCGCCTTTGGATCCCAATCGAATTTACCCCTCTTATCTGGGCAGGGTTGCCGTCAGCGATCATAAAGGGGGGGATGTCACGCAAAATTTTGGATTGTGCGCCGATCATAGCCAGGCGGCCGATTCTGACAAACTGGTGGATGCCGGCCAGCCCCCCAATAATTGCCTGGTCCTCAATTGTTGTGTGTCCCGCCAACCCAACGTAGCCGCCAATTACAACCTGATTGCCTATTTTGCAGTCGTGCGGGATGTGAGCGTGGACCATAATAAAGCATTCATTGCCAATAATTGTTTTTCCCCCTTCTTTTGAGGGGAGGTGGATGGTGACAAACTCCCGAATAATATTCTTGTCACCAATAATTACTTCGCCCCGTTCTCCCTTGTAGCCAATATCTTGCGGAGCAGCGGCAATAGAAACGCCTTGGTGGATCGTGTTGTTTTTGCCAATGGTTGTCCAGCGGTTAATGGTGCAGTAAGGGCTGATCTTGGTCCCCTCGCCGATTTTTACCTCTGGCCCGATGACAGAGTAGGCGCCGACCTCAACCCCTTTTTCGAGCACGGCGCTTGAATGGACGGTTGCTGTTTCGTGGACCTTGGCCCCGCCAGTATTTTTATCGACGAGAGAGAACATGAAATCTCCCTCAACAGCCAACTCGCTGCCAACAAAAGCTTTGCCGTGCATCTTGCCCAGCGGACCCCTGACCCAGGTTGTTTCAACCTCCAAGCGGAGTTGGTCGCCGGGAACAACAGGCCGGCGAAACCTGACATTATCTATCCCTGCAAAATAAGCGACCTTGCCTTCGTTTTGCGGAGAACGCAGGGCCATGACGACGCCGACTTGAGCCAGGGCTTCACAAATCAAGACTCCTGGCATGATGGGGTGCCCTGGAAAATGACCCTGGAAGAATGGCTCGTTCATTGTCACGTTTTTAATGGCGACAGCGCTTTCCCCTTCTTCTAGTTTAATTACTTTATCAATTAAGATAAAAGGGTGGCGATGCGGGATAGTATTCATGATTTCTTTAATATCTAATTCAACCATTATCTAAAATCCTCCTTGCTAATTCTATGTTTAAACGGTGCCCTGACTTGCGGGCCCTAATCTCTGCCTTAATTGGCCGGCCTAAAAGAGCTAAGTCTCCGATCAGGTCGAGAATCTTGTGCCTGACAATTTCATCTTTAAATCTTGGCTTGTTTAAATATCCTTTGTCGCCAATAACTAAGGCGTTCTCAAGCGAGGCGCCAAGCCCTAACCCTTGGGACTTAAGGGCCTCGCGTTCCTTGAGATAACCAACGGTTCTGGCTGGCGCGATCTCGGCTGCAAAATCATTTTTCTCAAGATCAAACTCAAGCTTTTGCTCGCCAATCCCAGGAAAGTCTACCATAAAACAGACCTTAAATCCATTATAGGGCAGGGCTTCCAAGGCCCTCTCTCCCTCGTTAACCTTGAGAGGGGACTTCACTTTTAGCACCTTTTTCTCAGAGGCCTGCTCAATGATCTTTGCTTTTTGGAGAGCCTGGACATAGGCAAGGGCACTGCCGTCTAAGGCAGGGAATTCGCCCCCTTCAACCTGGACCATTAAATTATCAATGGCCAAACCGTAAGCTGCCGCCAGGAAATGCTCGGTTACTGCCACCCCCGCGACGGTGGTCCCGCGGTTGGTTTTGCCAACCTGAGCCGCAATTGCCGGGGCATTATTGAGCACGATCCCAGAGCTTTCTTTGGCAGGCGAAACAACAACCTTGCAAGGTTTTCCGCTGTGTAGGCCAATCCCCTGTAAGGTGAAACTTTTTTCAATAGACTGCTGCCTCATCTAGCTTCACGTCTTCGAACAGGGACGTTTCTCCCGTCGCCATAGAGTCGATAAAAACTACTTATGGTTTCTTTTTCCAGGAGAGCCCCTTGTTTGTCTTTGACTTGTCTGGTAACAAAAGTTTTAAAAGGGACCCCTTTTGAGATCACTTGTTTTAGGGTCATCGGGACATATTGGCCAGAGGAATCTCTCCCCAAAATGCTGGCAGCAGAGATGAAAACCTTTTTCTCAAGTTCCTGCCCGTAAATCCTAAAGGAGAGCTGTTTGTTTGTGGCGGTGGTTTTAATTAAAATAGGATGCTTAGTATTATTAACAAATCTCATGTCCAACTGTCCTGGATAAATTCCAGCGTCTCTGCCCAGGGGATAAATGCTGAAATAGAAAGAGTGGTTGCGGCGCTGCAAAACTTCTAGGTCAGCTAGGGCGACGGTATTGTAAAGAGTGGTGGCAATCTGGCAGGCGCCGCCGCCAAGCTGGGGGACTAGTTCTCCGCCAATAATTACATAAGCTTCTTTAAAGCCTTTAGCTGGAGTGACTTCCCCAATCAGCTTTACAACAGAGAACTCGTCCCCTGGCATCAGCAAGGTCCCATCAGCCCAAGAGGCGATCAGTTTAATGTTGTGGATACGATTTGGCGAATCATGGCTTCCGTACTTTGTAGTGTATTCTGACATGAGCTTGATTGGCGGGAGCTCTCGCAGATCTTTTTCCCTGATTTTGGGGTAGGTGTAATTAATAGCGATAGGGACCTTGGTTCCTCCTTTTTGCACCGTAGCTTTGAGGTTGTCAAAAGTTTTACTGTAATTTATCTCGCGGCCAATTTCTTCTGGTTCGATATGATACTCGCCTGTTTTTTCGTACAAAGCAAAGCCGGCGCTTTGGGGGGAAGTTTGGACCTGCTCTTTTAAGATATCAAGCACAGATTTAAAACGAGTTTTTTTAATTGAGAGAAAAAGAGGGGCGTAAATTTCTCCCCTGGACAGCCGTTTTTTAAGGTTTTTAAAATAACCATCTTTGTGGGTCAACTGAAAAGCATTGGCCACGCTCTTTTTATAATAGAGCTCGAACCCGATATCTTGCGGAGCAAAAGAGAAAGAGGTGCTTTCGGCTTCAAGGGTAAAAAGCGGGGTGAATATTTTAGCCAAAGAGAGCCCTTTTATTTTTTCATAAGCTGCTTCTTGGGTTAGCCTTGAAACATCAATCTGGCCAACAAAAGTTCTGGCGGGGAAAGCGTTCCTCGCGATATAAAAATCATAGCTGAGGAATGAGGCCGCGATAGCCACAGAGAGGAGCGCGATTATGGCAACAATTCTTAATAATGTTTTCATATAGAATTGAGTGAAACAAAAAAGGGAGCCAGAGGCCCCCTTTTTTTGGTTAATTAATCTTGATCAATCAGGCTACTCAATAATTTTAGCGACAGCGCCTGCCCCAACGGTTTTACCGCCTTCACGGATAGCAAAGCGAAGCCCTTCTTCAACCGCGATGTCATTGATCAGCTCAACCGTCATGACAATATTATCTCCTGGCATGACCATTTCAACTTTATCAGGCAGCTTGATCTCACCGGTTACGTCAGTTGTTCTGATAAAGAATTGAGGTTTGTAACCATTAAAGAATGGGGTGTGTCGGCCCCCCTCTTCTTTTTTCAAGACGTAAACTTGGGCCTCAAACTTTTTGTGGGGTTTAACTGAGCCTGTTTTTGCCAAAACCATGCCGCGAGTCAGCTCTTCTTTGGTAATGCCACGGAGCAGAAGACCAACGTTATCTCCAGCCAAGCCTTCGTCAAGGGTTTTGCGGAACATTTCAACCCCAGTTACAACAGCCTTTTTGTGAGCGCCCATGCCGATAACCTCAATCTCTTCGCCAGTATTAACCTTGCCTCTTTCAATTCTGCCTGTGCCAACAGTTCCGCGGCCAGTGATTGAAAAGACATCTTCAACCGGCATTAAGAAAGGCTTGTCCAGCGCTCTCTTTGGCTCAGGAATGTAGCTATCAAGCGCGTCAAGTAATTCTTGAATAGCCTTGCCAGCGTCGCCGGTTGGGTCTTCCATGGCTTTTAACGCAGAGCCTCTGATAATTGGGATGTCGTCGCCTGGGAACTCATATTTTGAAAGAAGCTCTCTGGTTTCAACTTCAACCAGCTCAATTAACTCTGGATCGTCGACCATGTCGCATTTATTAAGGAAAACAACCATGGCAGGGACGTTAACTTGGCGGGCAAGCAGGATGTGTTCTCTGGTTTGAGGCATTGGGCCGTCTGCCGCAGAGACAACCAGGATCGCGCCGTCCATCTGGGCTGCGCCGATAACCATGTTTTTAACATAGTC
>JBDRMQ010000183.1:0-8776 GCA_043811955.1 bacterium
TTGGCAAAAATAAAAATGGCTCGTGTCTTGTTGGGTTTGCGGCAGAGTCTGAAAATGTAGTTAAAAATGCTAAGCAGAAACTAATAGATAAGAACCTTGATTTAATTATTGCCAATGATATTTCAACTTTTGACAGCGACCAGATTAAGTTTTCGATAATTGATAAAAGTGGCGAAGTTGCTGACTTTCCTGAGCAGGCAAAGAGTCAGGCAGCGCAAGTGATTTTGGATCGGGTGGTGGAATTGTTCTAAGTAGATTTTTTTCTTTTGACTTTTTTGATTGTTTCCAAGTCAGCTAGGTCTTGTGTGCGACCAGATTTGCCTTTGTTTTTTATTAGCTCATTAATGCCGATAAAATAGACTTTTTGTTTTCCGTATGCGCCTCGTTTTTTATTTTTCCACACCTCTTTAAAAGAGCAGCCTTCAATTGAAGTGAGAAGATCAATTCTAATTGGTTCATAGCCTAATTGGATGATTTGCTTTTCCAGGCAAAAGTCTTTTTCCGAAAGCTTTAAACTAGCAAAACCAAAATCACCCAGAGCTTGGATGATTCTTTGGCCATTCTTTTGGGTTGGTTCCACTAATATATCTAGGTCCTTAGTGTATCTTGGTTTAGAGTAAAAAGCAGTTGCATAGGCTCCAACGATACAGTATTTGACTTTATGTTTGTTTAATAATTTTAATAACTCTTCGAAGTCGGGAACTGCTAGCATTTTTCTTCTCTCCTGATAATTTGTAGTGGTTTTCTCTAAGCAATTGGACAGTGCTTAACCGTTTTTCTGGCGACATTTTTAAGTAATATTCCAAATCAGCGTTTTCCGCTTCTTTAAAGGAATTGAATTTCTTGACCCAAATCTTTTTCATATATTTAATTATACCTCTATACTTTTGCTTCTGCAATACAGAGTAACTTCCTTATTGTCTCGCTGATCTTATCTCAGATAGTGATCTTCACCGATCTCGCAGATGGGGGAAATCGCTGATCTATCATGGATTAACACAGATATCGCAAATTTGGATCAAGAGGTTTGATTTGCTATACTGAGTTGACTATGTACGCCCAAGTCCTCCTAGAAAAACCAGCCCGCTCAACCCGCAAAGTTTTTCATTATAGTATTCCTGATAATCTAAAAGGAAAAATCCAAGTCGGCTCGCAAATATTAGTACCTTTTGGCAAACGGAAAGACTTGGGTTTTATTGTGGGCTTTTCCTCGAGTGCGGATGTTGAAAAAACCAAAGATATACTAGAAATAATAACAGACGAGCCATTATTTGATGAGAAACAACTGGAGCTGGCGAAGTGGATTTCTAATTATTATTGTTGTTTTTTGATGTCGGCTTTGAAACTGATGATTGGGGTAGATGCTGCAAGAAACAAGAGGCAAGAGACCAGAAGCAAAAAAATCCCAAATCTCAATATTCAAATTCCAAAACTTAGGGAAGCGCAGAGGAAGGCATTAGTTGAAATAGAGAAATCTATTGACGCAAAGCAAGCAGAGACTTTCTTATTATATGGCGTAACTGGTTCCGGCAAGACAGAGGTTTATATGCGGGCGATTGCTGAGGTGTTAGAGCAGGGGAGAGGGGCGATTGTGTTGGTGCCGGAGATTGCCTTAACTCCGCAAATGGTGGAAAGGTTTACTGGGCGGTTTGGTGAGCAAGTGGCGGTCATTCATAGCCACATGACACTTAAGCAACGCAGGGTGGCTAGGGACTTGGTAGCTAGAGGAGAAAGAAGGATAGTTCTTGGGGCGCGGTCAGCACTTTTTGCGCCGGTGAAAGATTTGGGAATAGTTGTAATAGATGAGGAATTTGAAGGTTCGTACAAACAAGACAAAAGCCCCCGCTATCATGCGCGGGAAGTGGCGAAGAAACTTTGCGAGATCCATCAGGCTGTCCTGGTTTTAGGTTCAGCTACCCCGTCGATTGAAACTTTTTATGAAACTAAGCAGCGGCTTTCCCTGCCTGAGCGGATAAACAAGCAGCCAATGCCGGAAGTTGAAATTGTTGACATGAGAAAAGAGCGGCCAGGAGCGCTTTCAAAGACCTTGCAAAATTTGCTGGTTGAAACTTTTGAGAAAAAAGAACAATCAATCCTTTTTCTGAACCGTCGGGGCTTTTTTACTTTCTTAATGTGCCAAAAGTGTGGTTTTAGCTTTAGCTGTCCGACTTGTTCGGTCTCTCTTGCTTATGACCACAAAGATAAAAGACTTAGATGCGGCCATTGTTCATTCCAGATTGAACCGCCACGCAGTTGTCCGCGGTGCAACGAGGAGGCTTTACGATTTTTTGGGACAGGGACCCAGAGGATAGAGCAGGAGGCTGCCAAGCTTTTGCCCAAGGCGCGGATAATGAGATATGACAGGGATTCAACCAGCAAGCGCGGCTCGCACGATAAACTTTTTAAGACTTTTAGCGACGGGGAGGCAGATATCTTAATTGGGACGCAAATGATCGCCAAAGGGCTTGATATTCCGAGTGTGACCTTGGTTGGTGCGGTCTCCGCTGATATTGGCCTGCAGTTTCCTGATTTTCGCTCGGCAGAGACAACGTTTCATCTCTTAACTCAAGTAGCTGGTCGGGCAGGGCGACATCATTTGCCAGGTAAAGTCGTAATCCAAAGCTATACACCGGAACACTACGCAATTCAAGCGGCAGCGAAACATGATTATGAAGGTTTTTACAATCAGGAATTAAAGCATCGAGAGGAACTTAGCTATCCGCCGTTTGCCAAACTTGTTAGTTTAGTGATTTCTGGGCAGGATTGTTCTAAAGTATCAAAGATTGCGGATGATTTAGCTAATTTTATAAAGAAGGGGCTAGGGACTGGGGACTTGGGACTAACGACTAGAGTGCTAGGGCCTGTGCCGGCGGTGCTTTCTAGGTTGCGAGGAGATTATCGCTTCCGGATTTTGCTTAAAGGGAAAGATTTAGCTGCAATGCGATCTGCGATTGCAGAGACTTTAGAGAAAACTGTGGTCCCAATTGATGTTCGGGTGATTGTGGACGTGGAGCCGATGGGGATGATGTGAGACAGAGAATTGAATTGACAAAGGCAATCACTGAAAGTATGATTGTTAACAAAATGGAGGTAGAAGATGAAAAAAATAGTTGTATCAATGGTTTTGGTAGCTCTTTTGTTGACAACAAGTTCTTGGGCAAAAGTTGGCAGATTCACTCTGGGTGCTCTGATGGGCAATGTAAACGATGGGCGTTTTTCTATGCTACAAGGAAAATATGGCCTTGAGGATAATATAGCGTTGGAGGCGAGGATTCAGTTGGGAACTCTTTATAGCAGGCTAACCGGAAGTGCCAATGCACAAATGGCCCTGATTTCTTACGAGTTTGATATTGGCAGGGAGAAAATTTTTCCTTATGTTGACTTGGGTTATTCTTTTTGGACATCTGGTGGTTCCAGTGCGACAAACACCTCTTCGATTGTTGGTGGTGGAGGAGTCAACTTTTACCTTACAGATAGGGTTGCTTTATTTTTAGACGTATTACTTGCTTCAATTGGCAGTGTGTCTGGTTCTGGCGTTTCTCTGGGGGGTAACTTCACTTTTTAGCGAGCCAAGGCTTTACGGCATTACTATGACTGGGGTATCAACGTCTACCTGGGCATAGAGATACCGGATAACCCGGTTTTCAGTCTGGACACAACCGCGGGTGTTATCAACTTTAGTCGCAAATTCAAAGTTAGGGTCTTTGGCTTCCATTTTTCTTAAATAATCTTTAAACTTGGTTGCCGCGCTGTGAATGCCGTAGTCACCCTTAAAACCTAGAAAAAGAATAAATCTGCTATTGGGGTTCTTTCTTTGGACTTTAAATTCACCCTCAGGAGTGTCGTAGTATTTACTAGCCAGGGCTACTTTGACCGGGAAGTTTAGGGTTAAGTCTCCCCACTTTTCGTTTTTAACAATCTGGCCGTCTCTACAATAGAAGAGCAGGTGGTCTTGTTTGCTAACTACAATAACATCTTCATTCTTGTACTTTTCAGCAAACTGGTTGACCTGATATTTTAGGTAAAGTAATCTGACATAGCCTTTTTCATTCTCAATTTTTTCGCTAAAACCAGAGATTAAGAAAATTGCTATAAAAGCAAGAAAAATCATTGAAGATAACTTGACCCTGTATTTCATTATTTTACTCATTATACCATATATATCGGGTTCTAAGGAGAGAAACTTGCGTGGTTTTACCCCCTCCGGTCCGATGTGCCATCGGACCACCTCCCCCTTGATAAGGGGGACCTGCCTGGCCGCCTGCCTGCCGGCAGGCAGGGCAGGCAGAGGGGGGTTATAAGGGGTTGTGAATATGAGCTTAAATAGTTTATAATTTGTTTATGTTTCGCAAAATCATCCACTTTCCAAACCCGGTTTTGAAGAAAAAGGCTAAGGCAGTCAAGCGGGTTACGTCTGAGATTATTACCCTGATTAATGATATGGTCCAAACTATGCACGCTGCCCCTGGGGTAGGGTTGGCTGCGCCACAAGTTGGGGTTTCAAAGAGGGTGATTGTGGCTGATCTTGGGGAGGGTTTGATCGCTTTAGTTAATCCAAAAATTATTGAAAAAAAAGGATCGCAGAGTTTTACAGAAGGGTGTTTATCCCTCCCAGGGATAGAGGCCCCTGTTGAACGAGCAAAAAACGTAATCGTGCGAGGGCTTGATAAATCAGGCAAAAGCGTCAAGATTGAAGCCAAAGGTTTAATGGCAACGGTTCTGCAACATGAAATTGATCACCTTGACGGCAAGGTTTTTATCGACCGGGTTGAAGATCCTAGTTATATCAAGCATGTCCCAGTTGAGAGCGAAAAAAAGGAAGAACTTATCTGATGCGTCTTATTTTTATGGGGACACCAGAGCCAGCAGCGAAGGTCTTGCAAGCCTTGATTGCCGCTGGGCATGAGATTGCAGCTGTAGTAACCCAGCCAGACCGGCCCAGCGGTCGCGGGCAAAAGCTTGCGTTTTCGGCTGTTAAAGAGCTGGCTTTGCAAAACAATTTGCCGCTTGAGCAACCAGAGAAAATTAAAGGGAATAAGGTTTTTGCCGCGTTAATAAAATCGCTAGCGCCAGAAGTTATAGTGGTTGTGGCTTATGGAAAAATTTTACCGCGCGAAATTTTAGATATCCCAAAGTTTGGTTGCCTTAATGTCCATGCTTCGCTCCTGCCTAAATACCGCGGGGCAGCCCCTGTGCAATGGGCTTTGCTTAAGGGTGAAGCCGAGACAGGGATAACCATCATGAAACTTGATGAGCTTTTAGATACTGGGGATATTCTTTTGCAAGAAAAAGTTCAAATCAGTGATGAAGATACTACGCAAACCCTGCTGGAAAAATTGTTTACCAAGGCTGGTCCTTTGCTGCTTAAAGCCCTGGAACAACTAGAAAAAGGGAGCGCGAACTTTATCAAGCAAAAAGATAGCGACGCGACAAATGCGCCCAGCATTCAAAAAGAAGCTGGAGAACTTAATTGGCAAAAGTCAAGTCTTGACTTGCACAGCCGCATCCGTGCTATGATCCCTTGGCCAGGTGCGCACACGTTCTTTAAGGGAAAATTACTCAAGATTTGGCGGGCTAAACCCATAGCTGCAGGTTCAAAAAATGAACCAGGAACTATTTTAGAAATTGTTAAGGACCAAGGTTTTGTCGTCGCTACAGCTAATGGTAATTTACTAGTTTTAGAGGTTCAACCTGCTGGAAAAAAGCGGATGTCAGCTTTCCAATTTGCCATAGGTCACGACGTAAAACCAGGCAAAAACCTCCCCAGTTAAGAAAAAAAAGCCCTATTGACACCCTAGATATGGTGTGTTATTTTTACACGCACCCTAAATAACCATGAAATGTCCATTTTGTCAATCTGTAGAGGATAAGGTCTTGGAGTCGCGAGAAAGCGATGAAGGGCGAGTTGTGCGTCGTCGCCGCGAGTGCCAATCTTGTCGAGGAAGATTTACTTCATATGAACGGGTGGAAGAAAAGCCAATTTTGGTTGTTAAGCGGGATGGCCGTCGCGAGCAATTTAGCCGGGATAAAATTAGAAAAGGGATTGCCCGGGCTTGTGAAAAAAGACCTGTCTCTGCTGGCGCAATTGATAACCTGGTCGAGGCAATTGAAAAAGAGATTCACCAGCAAGAGGGGCGGGAAGTTTCTAGTTCTAAAATTGGGAAGTTTGTCATGGATAAATTAATTGCCAGCGATAAGATTGCCTATGTTCGATTTGCTTCAGTTTATCGTAAGTTTGAAGATCTGTCTGAATTTATCAAAGAGGTCCAGGAAATATCTACAGGAGGTGTAAAAGTATGAACCCACAGGCAACCCTTGAGGATCCAAAAATAGTTAATGGGGCGGATGCGACTGATCTGGCCTTATTTGTTCGAACTTCAAGTGAGGATATCGTTGGTTGGGATCATGAAAAGATTGTCGCCGCCCTTGTTCGTGAGACAGAGATTAGCCCAGAGCTGGCTTTGATTATTAGCGCAGAAGTTGAGACCCAAGTTAAAAATCTTAAACTTAAAACAGTTACCGCACCGCTTATTCGTGAGTTAGTAGACGTGAAATTACTTGAGCATGGACTTGAGGACGCGCGCCGCAAGCATACTCGCCTTGGTGTTCCGCTTTATGACGTCAAACAAATTATCTTGAGCCAGAACAAAGAAAATGCCAACGTCCCCCATGGCCCGGAAGCCACTAACTTGACGCTGGCCGAAGGGATTAAAAAAGAATTCGCTCTTTTGCATGTTTTCCCTCAGGACATTGCGGACGCGCACATGTGCGGCGATATCCATCTCCATGACTTAGGATTTATTGACCGTCCATACTGTAGCGGCCAGTCTGTTGAGTATGTAAAAAAGTTCGGGTTGGACCTGCCGAATTCCCTTTCCAATGCCCGCCCGGCAAAACACCCGGAGGTTTTGCTTGCCCAGATGGTCAAGTTTTCCGCTGCCCTGCAAGGGGTCTTTGCCGGTGCAATTGGTTGGGACGCGGTCAACCTTTTCTTTGCCCCTTTCCTGGTTGGCAAATCTGACAAAGAAATCCACCAGATTGCCCAGATGATGATCTATGAATATAGCCAACAAGCCGTGGCTAGGGGTGGGCAGGCAATCTTTTCTGACATTAACCTTTATTGGGAAATTCCAAAACACTTTGAAAAGGTCCCGGCCATGGGGCCAGGAGGGAAATATACCGGTAAAACTTATGCAGACTATTTGCCTGAGGCCCAGCGTTTTGTCTGGGCGCTTTTTGATGTTTATCGCGAGGGTGATGGCTCTGGCCGGCCGTTCTTTTTTCCCAAACCCCTGGTCCATATGACGGAAAAGTTTTTCAAGACAGAAGGGCACGAAAAGTTCCTGCGTCATATCTCAGAAGTGGCGACCGAAATGGGCAACACTTACTTTGTTTTTGACCGGGGAGAGACTGCCAAGATTTCCGAGTGCTGCCGCCTCTCTTTCAAACTTGATCAGTCTGATTTAGATGACGCGGCCGAGCCCTGGCGGATGCGCTATAGTGCCCTGCAAAATGTGACGGTCAACCTGCCCAGGCTAGGTTTTCGGGCTGAAGGCTCTGACGAAAAGTTGTTTGAGCTTTTAGGCCGGTCGCTTGAGCTGGTTGCCCGGGCGCATGTCAAGAAGAGAGAATTTATTGAGCAAATTTTGGAACAGGAGCAAAACGGGCCCCTGGCTATGCTGACCATGAAACGGGACGGCAACCGCTATTTGCGGATGTGGAGGGTCAGCTATCTAGTGGGTATCTTGGGCTTAAATGAATTAGTCCAGGCCCATCTTGGCAAGGAATTACACGAAGGCACTGAGGCCCTGCGCTTTGGCCTAAAGGTAATCTCTTATATGAAAATTAAGTGCGAAGAGCTTTCCAAAAAACATGAAATGCACTTTGTACTTGAGCAGACCCCTGCAGAATCGACTGCTTACCGCTTTGCCAAGCTTGATCTGGAGCACTTTCCCAGACAAGCGGCAGGGGTAGTCAAGGGGAGCAAGAATAATAATGAGATATACTATACTAATTCAACGTATTTTAACGTTGCCCATCCGATGAACCCTATTGACAGGGTAAAACAGGAAGGCCTCTTCCATCCCCTGATTGATGCGGGAGCATTAAGTCACGTTTGGCTTGGGGAGTCAAAGCCTCATCCGGATTCAATTGCTAATTTTGTGATCAAGACTTTTAAGAATACCGATAATGCCCAGATTGCTTTTTCCCCTGAATTTACCACTTGTAATGAATGCGGCAAGACAACCCGGGGGCTGAAAGAGGCTTGTCCTCATTGCCAGTCTGCCAATATTGAAGGGATAACCAGGATAACCGGTTATTTTTCCAAGACATCTGGTTGGAACAAGGGCAAGGTTGCCGAGCTCAGAGAGCGTCACAAAAGCGCGGAGTTTGCCTCATGACAGTTGAGCTAAAGCCGCGGCAGGCTTTGCCGGTTATTGAGGATGACGCGACAGATCTCGCGGTCTTTGTCAGGACTTCAACTGATGATATTGTGGCTTGGGACAAAGAAAAGATCATTAGGGCCTTGATCAAAGAGACTGGGCTGGCCCAAGAGGTCGCCTTAATTATCGCGCTTGAAGTTGAAAAACAGCTTCGGGTCATGGCAGTCAAAACAATTACCGCGCCGCTAGTTCGGGAGCTGGTGGATGTTAAGCTGCTTGAGTATGGACTTGAGGACGCGCGCCGCCGCCACACCAGGCTCGGGGTGCCGGTCTATGATGTGCGCAAAATTATCTTTAGTAAAAACAAAGAAAATGCCAATGCCCCACATTCG
>JBDRMQ010000184.1:0-3426 GCA_043811955.1 bacterium
GCGGGACAATGCTTTCAGGGACAACTTCTTCGCTGACAATGTTTTTAACAATATATTGTTTATCAATAGTATTGCTGACAGCTTGGCGGATTTCTGGCACAGCCATAACTTTGCTTTTTAAGTTGTAGCCCATGAACCAGACCCCGTCGTACTCTTTGGCATGAGCTGATGAAGTAATTAGTAAGCAGTAACCAGTAATCAGTAATATTAAAAGCAGATTTTTTTTCATTTAAAGACAGTCCTCCCTTGAATATCAATTGCTACGATAGCCGGGAAATCGGTTACTTCGATCTCGCGCAGGGCCTCTGACCCTAATTCAGCATACGCCAAAACCTTTGCTTTGACAATAGTTTTGGAAAGCAGGGCAGCTGTGCCACCCGGGACAACCAGGTAAACCGAACCTTTGACAACTTTTGGGCCGCGCTTCCCTTTGCCAATAGTGATTTTGACCCCTTTTTTGATCAGGGCTGGAGTAAAAGCATCCATTCTAGTGGCAGTAGTTGGTCCGATTGAGCCGATAACTTGACCAGGTTTGGTTGGGGAGGGGGAGGCGTAGTAAATTATGCTTCCTTTAAGATCAACAGGAGCTTTTTTAACCATCTTTTGGTGAGCCAAGTCTCTAGCAACTAAAATCTTGCCAGAGATAAGAACCTTATCCCTAACTTTTAGCTTTTTAATATCGCTATCAGATAGTGGTGCTTTTAACTCTATGTGCATGGCATTCAATATTTACAGCAACCGGCAGGCTTGAAATATGACACGGGGCTTTTGTTACGTGCAGGGCTAAGGCAGTTGTCCTGCCGCCTAGCCCCATGGGGCCGATTCCTAGTTTGTTTATTTTCGCGAGCAGCTCTTTTTCCCATTTTGTTTGGCTGCCAACTTTACGTAGCAGGGATTTTTTGGCGAGCAGCGGAGCTTGATCAAAGGATCCGCCAATGCCAACCCCGACTATTATTGGCGGGCAAGCGTTTGCCCCATTATTCTTAACAGTTTCAACAATAAAAGCCTCAATCTCTTTTAAGGTTGAAGTTGGTTTAAACATTTTAATTGCGCTGCAGTTTTCAGCCCCGCCGCCCTTAGTCATTAGGGTTATTTTAAGTTTATCACCAGGGATTAGTTCGGAGTGGAGGAGTGACGGAGTGTTGGAGTTAGTATTTTTTCTAGTTAAGGGATCAGCTACTGATTTTCGCAAATATCCTTGCTGGTAGCCTTGTTTAACCCCTTTGTTTATGGCTTTAGTCAGGTTTCCGACGATGCTTACTTCTTGGCCGATTTCCAAAAAAACAAAAGCCAGGCCACAATCTTGGCAGATGGGGAGCTTTTCAGCTTTAGCGATTTTGGCGTTTTGCAGGATTTGCTTGAGGATCTCTTGGCCGGTCTTTGATGTTTCTTGGGCCAGGGCTTTTTTGAGAGCTCTTTTGACATCGGCTGTTAGTTCTGTGTTGGCTTGGATGCAGAGGTTTTTGATAGCTTTAGTAATTTCTTTGGCTGGGATTTGACGCATTTAAAGAAATTCCTTGATTCTCTTAAGTAGTATTTTTTTGGTTCTTTTAAAATAGGGCATAGCTTCTTGAAGCTCTTGTTTTTCAATGTCTTCACCGGGATATCTAAAGCCAACAGCATAGGGAGTTAATTTTGTCAGGTCTTTTTCTAGGGCAGAAAGAAACGGGTCTTTTTTCTTGATGAGTTGCAAAAGCCTCACCAGATCATGGGTTTTAGGAAAATCAATCCCATGGCAAATTAACAAGGCTTTTAGATATTTTTCTATGGATTGTTGGCAATGAAAGGCAATAATATAGTAAAATTTTTGTTTTCTTCTGCTTTTGTAAAGGACAGAAACAGCTTCAGCATCACCGGTTGCTTTGTCCAACCACTCATGAATTAATTCCTTTCTATTTCGATTCATAGACAACTTCACCTTTTTGCAAAATCTCTTTGTAAAAAGGATCACCCATGGCCAATCTTTTTTTTACTTCGGCCGGGGTTTTGATGAGAATATCCATAGGAAAAGAATGTTCAATATTGTGACTGATAAAGCTATATCTTTTCAGCCCTTTTAGTTTTGTGTTTTTTATGAAGAGCAAGTCAACATCACTGTCTTTGTTGGGTTTGCCATAGGCATATGAGCCAAAAAGAATAATCTTGTCCGGATTAATCTTTTCCGCTGCCTGAACAACAACTTTTTTTATTTTTTTCTTATCCAATTTTTTCATTATTGTCTTTAATCGCTTTAGCCGACTTTTGCAAGGCAGCTTGCTCATCTGCTGTCAGGGGTATTTCAATTATTTCTTCCACCCCATTTTTACCAAGTTTTGCAGGCAGTCCAATATAGAGATCTTTTAACCCATATTGACCTTCAGCCAGAACTGATGATTGAATAATTTCTTGTTTATTTTTAAGGATTGCTTCAGCCATATAGGCGGCTGAAGCAGCTGGGGCGTAGTAGGCCGAGCCGGTTTTAAGCAGGCCAACAATTTCAGCGCCGCCGTTTCTGGTCCGTTCAACAATAGCCTCAACTTTCTCTTTTGGCAAAAGATCAGCAATGGGTTTACCAGAAACTGTTGTTCGTGAAGCAACCGGGACCATTAGATCTCCGTGTGTGCCTAAAACAGTGGCTTTGACTTTGGTGACTGGGACATTTAATTCCATGGCGATAAAAGCAGCCATTCTTGAGGCATCCAAAAGAGGGGCCATCCCGACTACGCGATTGCTTGAGAAGCCAAGGGTTTTGTAAGCTAAGTAGGTCATGGTATCCAGGGGATTGGTGACTGTGATGACAATTGAGTCTGGAGCGTATTTTTTGATGTTTTCGCAAACAGAGATAGTTATTTCAGCATTTTTTTTAAGTAGATCATCGCGACTCATCCCAGGTTTGCGGGCTAAACCAGCTGTCACAATGATAATCTTGGATCCCTCTACCACTCCAAACTCCGAACTCCCCACTATTTTAGTGTCATAGCCAACAACAGGGCCAGCTTGCATTAAATCAAGGGCTTTACCTTGGGGAAAGCCGGGGAGAACATCAACTAGGGCGACGTCGGCGAGTCCTTTTTGCAGAATATTACGGGCAGCTTCTGCCCCTACGTTACCCGCACCAATTACAGCGATTTTTGAGTTCATATAATAGTAGTTTATCAGAATTTGTCAGGAACTTCAATTTTTAGGGGATTTTTGCAGCCCTGAAGAATACTTTTAACTTTAACTCGGGAACCTGAGACTGAAAGTCTCGGTTCCCTCGCGGATAGCAATTCCACGCATTCTTTTTTCAATCCAAGCGGGAGAATAGCTTTTTGCTTTATATAGTTCTCTTGTTCTTTTGCTGGCTAGCTCTGGAACTTCGATTTCTTGGATTCTTTCATAACCAACTTTGGCTAGCCATCTTTTGAAAGGCTCGGCTTTAGGGGAGGGGATGGTTTGAATAATACG